>DROK01000179.1 GCA_011321895.1 Thermodesulfatator atlanticus | reverse complement strand
TTCTTCCTTACCCAATCTTACCACGGCCCAAAAAACCTTGGCGTGTTCGGGGCCGGCCTCTTTTATGATCTCATAGACCGGGGCCTGCCTGAAAAGCCCCTGGGTGTATTCCTGGAGCACCGTCTTGTAATCAGAGATGAGGCCCTTGGGGGCGTGGGGCAAAAGGCGGCTAAAAGTCCTTTTGATGAACTTAAAGACCTGCTCATAACCCAGGTCTAGGTAAATGGCGGCCAGGAGGGCCTCCAAGGTCCCCGCCAGGATGGAGAATTTCTTGTGCCCCTGGGTGCGCTTCTCTCCTTCCCCTAAAAGGATCAGTTCAGGCAGGCCCAGCCTTTCCGCCAGCCGAGCCAGCCGCTCCTCATTGACCAGCCAGGCCCGCATTTTGGTAAGCTCCCCTTCCCGGAATACTTGGCCGTAGCGCTCGAAAAGAAGGTGACTAATGACCGCCGACAAAACGGCGTCCCCCAGAAATTCTAACCGTTCGTTGTCACCATAAGGCCAATCCGGGTGATCTCCCGGAAAGGAACGGTGGGTAAGGGCCTGAAGATAAAGGAGCTGATTTTTGGGACGCAGGGACAGGATCTGCGCCAAGCGTTCAAGGTGGCCCTGGTAAGCCAGCAGGTAGTCCCTTTCCATACCCAAGAGGAATAATCAGCCCGAAAGGGAAAGCAACCCTTAGCGGGCCACCAAAAAGGCCTGAGGGAAAATTTTTTCAAGTGAAGCCAGCTGTTTTCTGGCTTCGTTCAGGTCCTGAGCGGCAAACACCTGGACCCGGTAATAAGTCTGACCATCTTTTTGATAGGGTTCTATGGTGACCAACGGGTAGCGGCGGGCCAGTTTTTGCTTGAGCCGAACCGCGTTGGCGTAACTCTTGAAGGCCCCTACCTGGATGTAAAATTTTTCTTTACTCCAGAGGATCTTGCCTCCCTCATCTTCGGAAAGGGCGATGATGCGGACCCGGGCCGTGCCCTTTCGGTGCATCCCCAGGGCCCGGGCGGCGGCGTAGGAAAGATCAATGATACGACCCTTTACAAAAGGCCCCCGGTCATTGATGCGTACCACCGTACGGCGGCCGTTTTCCAGGTTGATCACCAAAACCTTGGTCCCCATGGGCAACAGCTTGTGGGCCGCGGTAAAGGCGTACATGTTGTAGCGCTCGCCGCTGGCCGTCCGGCGCCCGTGAAACCCCGGGCCGTACCAGGAAGCAATGCCTTCCTCTACGTAGCCCCGGGCCGAAGGTAAGGGATAATAAACCTTTTTACCCACCCGGTAAGGGCGCTGGGTTGGCGGGACTTTTGGGGGATAAGTTTTCCTGATAAGCTGCGGTTGTTCGGGGGCGCACCCCCAGAGGAGAAACAAAAAACTTAAGGCCAGGGCCTTTTTCTTCATGGGCCAAAGTTTAACAGAGGTTAAAGAGCTCAAAAAGAAATTGCGCGAAGAGGTATGGCAAAAATTGACCGAGGCCGGGGTGGCCCGTTTTCCCGGAGCCTTCGGGCGGATCCCCAATTTTGTGGGGGCCGAAGCCGCCGCGGAACTGGCTGCCCGGCAGGAATGCTTCCAAAAGGCCTGCTTCATCAAAGTAAACCCGGACTCTCCCCAGTTTCCCCTGAGGGTGAAGGCCCTGCTTACCGGCAAAACCCTCTTTATGGCAATCCCCAGGCTAAAAAGCGAAAAACCCTTTCTTAAACTGGACCCGGCAAGCCTTAGAGTCCACCCGATGAGGGCCGCGACCATCAAGGGGGCCTTCAAATACGGCACCCCGGTTTCCCCGGAAGAGATGCCCGAGATGGACCTGGTCATAACCGGCTGTGTGGCCGTGAGCCCCGAAGGGATCCGCCTGGGAAAAGGGGGCGGTTTTGCCGAGCTGGAACTGGCCATCCTGCTCGAGTACCAACGGTTGAGGCCGGAAACCCCCATCCTCACCACCGTCCATCCTTTGCAGATCGTCGCCCACGTCCCCTTCGAAGAACACGATTTTTCCGTTGACATTATCGTCACACCGGAAGAAGTTTTTCGCCCCCAGGGGCCTAAACTTCGACCCCGTGGTATCATTTGGGAAAAATTGACCGAAGAAAAACGGGAGGCGATACCCATCCTCAAAAGACTTTATGCCCAAAAATTTAAACGGTAGTTTCACGTGAAACAAAAAACGCCAAGCCGCATCATCGCCGTCGCGAACCAGAAAGGGGGGGTGGGCAAAACTACCACCGCGGTAAACCTGGCCGCCGCCCTGGCCATCCTGGGGCAAAAGGTCCTCCTCATCGACGCTGATCCCCAGGCCAACGCAACCAGTGGTCTGGGGCTGGCTGCAGCCAGACCCACCCTTTACGACGTCCTTTTAAACGAGACCAGCCCCAGGGAAGCCCTCAAAGATACGGTTTATCCCTCCCTAAAGGTGCTCCCCTCCTCCATAGACCTTATAGGGAGCGAGCTTGAGCTTGCCTCCCGTCCGGGGCGGGAGAGGCTTCTGGCCAGGGTCCTTGCGGAGCTGGCCCCGGCCTTCCGTTTCGTCTTCATTGATTGTCCCCCGTCGCTGGGGTTGCTTACGGTAAACGCCCTTACCGCCGCCCAGGGAGTGCTCATTCCCCTACAATGCGAGTATTACGCCCTGGAAGGCCTGAGTTTACTCATCCAGACCCTGAGACGCGTCAAAAAAAGCTTTAACCCCCGGCTTTTCCTCTACGGTATCCTGCTCACCATGTACGACGCCCGCAACCGCCTGACCCGTCAGGTGGAGGCCGAGGTGCGACGCCATTTTGAACGGGTGGTCTTTGAGACGGTCATCCCGCGCAACGTCCGCTTGAGCGAAGCCCCCAGCCATGGTAAGCCCATTTTTACCTACGATGCCTCTTCCCGGGGCGCCCGGGCCTACATGGCCCTGGCCCAGGAAATCCTGAAAAGGGAGGTCCATTTTGCCCAAAAGTAAAGAACGCGGCCTGGGAAAGGGCCTTGAGGCCTTGCTTCCGGAAAAGTCCTGGCAGGATGAACCCCAGATCTTCTTTTGCCCCCTGGAAGCCATAAAACCTTCCCCCTACCAACCCCGCGTGAAAAAAGACGCCGGTCTTGAAGAACTGGCCGCCTCTATCAAAGAAAAAGGGGTCCTTCAGCCCCTCATCGTGCGCGAAATCACCCCGGGGCTTTACGAACTGGTAGCCGGAGAGCGCCGGTTTCAGGCCGCCAAACTGGCCGGGGTAGAAAACGTCCCGGTCATCGTCAAAGAACTTTCAGACCAGGAGGCCCTGGAACTGGCCCTTGTGGAAAACCTGCAACGTGAGGATTTGAACCCCATTGAAGAGGCCAGGGGATACGCCCGCCTTATGGAAGAATTCGGCCTCACCCAGGAGGAAATAGCCAGGCGGGTGGGCAAAAGCCGGGCCGCCGTGGCCAATACCTTACGTCTCTTGAAGCTCCCGGAAGAGATCCAGGAAGACCTTCTGGCAGAACGCCTTACCGCGGGACACGCCCGGGCGCTCCTAGCGCTTGCAGAACCCCACCTCATGAAACGGGTAAGAGACGAGATTATACGCCGGGGCCTTTCGGTCCGCCAAACCGAGGCCCTGGTCAAAGGGCTTAAGAAAGAAAAACCCCCCAAACCCGCCAAAGACCCGAACCTCCTGGCCCTGGAACAGGAATTAGCTGACCTTCTGGGCACCAAAGTCCGTTTTGATTGGCGGGGGAAGCGGGGTAGATTAACCATAGAATTTTATTCGCCAGAACAATTCGAGGCCTTTCTTAACCGGCTAAGGGAAGAAAAATGGCCCTCCACCTCCTGATAGACGGCTACAACCTCCTGCACCAGATGCCAGAATTGGCCTTTCTCATGGAGGAAGACCCGGAGGAGGCCCGCCGGGCCCTTATCGCCAAACTCCAGCAATACCAGCGCGTCAGGCGGCACCGTATCACCGTGGTCTTTGACGCCTGGAACGACGAGAAGCCCCGCCACCAGATGACCATCAAGGGAATCCAGGTGGTCTTTACCGCCCAGGGGGAGACCGCAGACGATTATCTCAAAAGACAGGCGCTCAAGGAAAAAGAACGGGCCATCGTCGTCACCTCCGACCGGGAAATAAGGAGCTACGTGGAAACTTACGGCGCCATTTCCATCACCGGGCGCGATTTCCTGGCCAGGCTGGAAAACGCCCTCTACGAAGACTTAAAAGGTGAATCCCTCGATTTACCGCCAAGGCCTACGAAAAAACTCCCTAAAAAGGCCCGCAAACGCCTGGCCAAGTTGGCCAAACTCTAAACTTGAAGGGTTACGCCACAATGACCTTGCTTTCAGACGTGGTGGTAATTCTGGGAAGCGCTTTCGTAAGCAGCCTTCTGGCCCAGCGGTTGCGCATCCCGAATATCATCGGCTTTATAATCGCCGGGGCCTTAATAGGGCCTTATGCCTTCCACCTGATAGAGGCCGGAGAAGAGGTCCATTTCTTTGCGGAATTAGGGGTAATCCTCCTCCTTTTTGCCATAGGACTTGAATTTTCACCGGCCCACCTGGCCCGCCTGCGGCGGATTGCCCTCTTGGGCGGAAGCCTCCAAATCCTTTTAACCATGCTCCTGGTGAGCCTGGCCGCTTATGGGGCCTTCAAACTATCTTTTCCCGTTTCTATCTTCGTAGGAGCCTACGTGGCTTTGAGCAGCACCGCCATCGTGCTAACCCTCCTTCAGGAACGCGGGGAGCTTGAAACCCCGCACGGGCGGGCCTCTCTGGGCATCCTGCTCTTTCAGGACCTGGCCGTGGTGCCGCTGATCCTGCTGGTACCCCTGCTGGCCGGAGAACTCCGGCTTGATGAAGGGTTATGGCTGGTGGCTGCCAAAAGCGGGCTCCTTTTGGGGGGCGCTTACGTGCTGGGCCGCTGGGTTTTGGGCTTTTTCATGGATTTCGTGGCCCGCACCAGGAACCGGGAACTCTTTCTCCTGGCCACCCTTACCTTTTGTTTTTCCGTGGCCTTGGCGGCCTATCTGGCTGGCCTTTCTCTTTCCCTGGGGGCCTTTTTGGCGGGCTTTATCCTGGCCCGCTCACCTTACCACCATCAGATAGCGGCCAATATCCTTCCTTTTAAAGATCTTCTTATCTGTGTCTTTTTCGTCTCCGTGGGCATGCTCTTTGACGTCCGGTTCTTTCTGCAAAATTTTCTCTTTATCGTGGGGGCCAGCCTCCTGGTGTTTTGCTTAAAAAGCGGGCTCATCTTTTCCCTCCTGCGTTTTCTCCTGGGCTATCCGGTACACGTGGCCTTTCTGGTGGGGGTCAGCCTCTTTCAGGTGGGTGAATTCTCCTTTGTCCTCGCCAAGGAGGCCCTGGCGCGCCAACTCATTACCGCCAGCCATTTCCAGTTACTCTCTTCCGTCTCAATTTTCACCATGCTTTTGACCCCTCTGGTCATAGAACTGGCGCGTCAGAAATTGCCCCGCAAGGTTGACGAAAAGGCCTGCCCCTTGGTGCCGGAGAACCATTTCATCATCGTGGGCCTAGGGGTCACCGGGCAGGCCCTGCGTACCGCCGCCAAAAAGGTCGGCATCCCTTACGTTATCATCGAGATGAATCCCGAAACCGTGCGTAGAGAAAAGGCCAAAGGGGAACCCATCGTCTTCGGTGACGCCACTTTTGATTACATCCTGCGCCAGGCAGGGCTTGAAAAGGCCAGGGCTTTGGCCATCACCATCCCGGACAGCAAGGCAGCCCGGGCCATAGTAAACGTGGCCAAAGGCATAAAACCAGACCTTTATATCCTGGCCCGGACCAAATTTGTGGCGGAAATGCCTTTGCTTCTAAAGCTCGGGGCAGACGAAGTAGTCCCAGACGAACTGGTAACCGCCCTCAGCATGTTTGCCCGCATGTTGCGGCTTTACATGGTGCCGGAGGAAGAGATCCAGCGCTACCTGGAAGAATTTACCCGCCGGCATTATCAACTTTTTGTCCCGCCGGAATAGCTTCCGGAAAGGCGTAAGACAAGACGCTTGAGAAGGCCCTTCATAAGGCGTAAGGGGTTGAAGGTGATGGGGGTAAGCCTTTTAGGAAGTTTGAAGGCCGGCAAGGACGGGATTCCTGCTGCTTTTACGTTTTCGGGGAAGGCCGCCGGGTGATCTGCCCTTTGGGCCACCCGCCACAGGGGAACGAGGGCGGGTTCAAGTCCTAAAGATTGGTAGAGAGTCGTATCCATGGCTACCGGGTCTTGCGCCGCCGCAAGAAAGGAGAGCCTGACCCTCTTTCCTCCGGTAGGCCCGCGGCCCTCCATGGCCTCGACCGCGTCCATCAGGTTGGCTATTACCGGAAGGGTTTGGGCCACTTCAAAGAGCATCTGGGCAAACAGGTCGTCCTTATCCCCTATGGAGGCGTGAAGCCAGGGTTTTTCCAGCCCCACCACGCAACCGAAGAGATTTTTGACCGCTAGGGTGAGGAGTAGCTGGTTGTGGGCCTTGAATTTGGGAAGGTTGATTATGCCATCTACGGAAAGCGCTTCCCTGGCCAAACCCACCTTGACGCCACAGGGAAGCCTTACCTTTACCTTTTCCCGAAAGGGGACCAGAGGGACCCCCAGTTCCTCTAGGCGCGGAGCCAGGCCACAACTTTTTGCCACCTGCTTAAGAGAACCAAAGGCCGGGGAATCGCCCACTATCGGGTGGGCCCCTTTGGCCTTGAGATAAGCACAAACCGCTATGACCACGTTTACGTTGGTGCAGGAAAGATGGGCCTGCCGGAAGGTGACCAGGTTGGGCTTAACCAGAACACGCATGCCGGGAAAAAGCCGCAAAGAAAGGGTGTTAAGCAGGGCAAAGAC
>DROK01000178.1 GCA_011321895.1 Thermodesulfatator atlanticus | reverse complement strand
CACGTAAGAAAGCCCCAGCTTTTTTAACTCCTTGGCGAGCGCCCGGTCGATGAGGACCCCGTTGGTGGAAAGCACCGCCCTCATCCCCAGCGAGACGGCCTTGTGGATCAGGTCCAGGATATCCGGCCGCATAAGGGGCTCCCCCCCGGAGAAGAGGATTACTGGGGAGCCGAACTGGGCCAGGTCCTCTAAAAGAGAAAACCCTTCTTTCGTGGTCAACTCGTCTGGATGGGCGGAAGCCGTGGCGTGGGCGTAACAGTGGATACAACGAAGATTGCACCGTTTGGTCACGTTCCAGACCACCACCGGTTTCTTGTCCTTGGAAAACTGGAGCAGGTGGGAAGGCAGGTCTTTGGCCCTGCGGCCGTAACGCAAAGGATCGGAGGCCTCTACCGTACCACAATAAAGTTTGGAAATCCCTATCACTTTTTCACCTCGCCACTAGTTCTTTTAGAATTTGTCTAATTTTATCAGCTTTTAAAGGTCTTGTAAGATAGGCGTCGCACCCTGCGTCTTGGGCCTCCTCTTCTTGGTTACATTTTTCTTCACAAACCGCCACGATGGGGATGTGGCGGGTCTCTTGGCTGTTTTTAAGGAGCAAAACCGCCGACAACCCGTCTAAAACCGGAAGTTTCTTCTCTAAAATGATGACGTCCGGCTTAATTTCCCGGGCCAGGTCTACCAGCTCCTGGCCGTCTTCAGCCTTAAAAATTTTGAAGCCTTCGGCGGCCAAAATTTTTTCAAAGTCCAGGGCCAGTGCTTTGGCAACGGCAAGCAGGGCGGTCTTCATCTTATTTGGTCTGGTAGGTCTGCCTGATAAGACGGTTCAGGTAATCTTCGGGGTGCTCGATGGCCTCAGGCGGGATAACAAAATTTAGCTTGCCCGTGCGTTCGTTGATCAGCCTCAGACCATATTCCAGTAAATTCACGATCCGGTCGCAGTAGGCGTACACCCCCTGGTCAAGCTCTATGATGTGTTTTAGGATGCGGTCCACCGCCTCTTCAGAAAAGGTCACCTTAAAACCTGCACGCCTTTCAAAGCTGCGCTCATAGTTTTTAATCTGCCGCAGGAGGATGAAAAGTTCCTCCAGGGCCTGGTGCAGGTCAAGGTCGTCCCGGCGGTGGAGCTTAATGGCCAGTTCAAGACGTGCCGGGGTGAGTTTTAGGCCGTGGCCCCGGGCAAAAGACTTTTTCCTGGCCGCCACGAACTCCTTGATCCGGGAAGCCTCTTCTTCCAGGGCGGCCTGATACCTCTTTTCCCACTCCGGCTGACGCCAGGTATTTTCCAGATGAGAGAGCCAGCCGAGGGGATCTTTGACCAGTTCTTCGGTCACCACCAGGTAATTGATGCCCAGGGTGGGAAGCCTTTTTTCAAAGGGGATAAGGGCCCTTTCTATGACCCGTACCAGGGCCCGGGCCCCGGTCTTTTCCTTTTCCGCCTCCTGGGCCAGGAGTCTTAAGGCCTGGTTTTCAAAGACCAGGTCAATACCGTAAGCCCGGAAGTCGCGTTTCTTGTTGACGATCACCGCGCTGTTGGGGTTGCAGAGTATCAGATAGAGGTCTTCCACGGTTAAAGGGTCAAAGACCGTGATCACCGGCAGCCGCCCCACAAATTCCGATTCGAACCCGTAGGCGATCAGGTCCTCGGCCTTAACGAAGCGGAGGTAATTCACTTCTACGTCGTTTTTGGAGGTCACCTCCGCCATGAAACCCAGGCCCTGTTTGTGGAGCCTCTTTTTGATGATCTCCTCAAGGCCCGAGAAGGCCCCGGACACTATAAAAAGGACATAGCGGGTGTTGATGGTCCTCTTCTTGCGTTGCCCGGTGCGGCGGTAATATTCGATGGCCTCAAGCTGACTTACCGGATCATGGGGCACCCTCAAGTCCACCTCTGTCTCTTCCAGGGGTTTGAGCAGGGCCCGTTGCACCCCGGTCCTAGACACGTCAGGGCCGATGAGGTTTCCGCTGGAAGCGATTTTGTCTATTTCGTCGAGATAAACGATGCCAAACTGGGCCCGCTCTACGTCCCCGTCCGCCTCGTGGACCAGGTCGCGGATAAGATCTTCCACGTCGCCACCCACGTAGCCCGTCTCACTAAATTTGGTGGCGTCTCCTTTCACGAAGGGGACCCCGAGCCGCTGGGCCACCAGTTTGACCATATAGGTCTTACCCACCCCGGTGGGGCCGATCATGATCACGTTGTTCTTGACAAAACCTGCGTCCTGAAAACGACTTCCCCGCTCAAGCATGTAGCGCACCCGGCGGAAGTGGGTGCACATCTTGGTGGCCAGCACCGCTTTGGCCTCGGCCTGCCCGATGACGTATTCGTCAAGATAACTTTCCAGGTCTTCAGGGTTTAGGTCAAAGTTGATCAAGGCCTGGGGGCCGTGGCCCCGGCTGGATCGGGACTGGGTGCCGAAACGAGGGATAGCCATTTCGTCTCCTGATGGGCGTGTTTTTTTGTATTTGGGAAACGGTGGCAAAAACTTTTCCTCACTCATTTAGATGCATGATACTTAGAGCCCCCTTCCTTG
>DROK01000177.1 GCA_011321895.1 Thermodesulfatator atlanticus | reverse complement strand
GGCCAGTTCGAAATAAGGCCGGGGAAGATTAAGTTCGTAAAGGCCGGTCCAGCCCTTAATCCAGTAGCCCTTAAAATTGACGATGGCCTCGTTCTTTTTAGACACCTTAAGCGGCCGGATATAGCCCCCGTTAAGAGGCGGAGGTTCCACCCCTTCCCCTAACGCTTTGGCCTTGCGCCACAGATTCTCCCCGATCTTTTGGGAAAATTCCTCTTCAAAGGGCGCGTAAAAGTAGGTCTTTTTGCGCCCTTCAGGTGTTTCCAAAGTGCTATAAATGGTGATCGGCGAAAGGGCCCTTACCGTAACCGGGCCTTCCGGCACAACCGGCATCTCCACCTCTACCGCCTCAAGCTCACAGAGGGTGTTCCCCAGGCGGAAACACCCGCGCCGGACGAGATAAGTGGCCAGCGATTCAAGGAGCCTCTCATCCACCGCCCCGATCTTAAGGCATATTCGGCCAGAAAAGGCGATCTTGCGGCCCTCCGGGATAAAACAGCGCTTTCTGGCTAAAAGACGAGAAAAAGTAAAAAGTTTATAGCGCCTTTTGCCGTAAGCATAACCCTGGTCGTGGTAAAACCTGGCCAGGGCCTCATCAAGCGAGGCGTAAATAAAGGCCTGAACCAGATGGTTGTAATGGACGGGCAAAATCAATTCCTCACAGGTAGGCTTAAAAAATAATGAGATACGCATTTTACACCCCCTCAAAAATAAAAAGGCGGGCCACTTGGCCCGCCCCTTACTTTTATAGCTAATTTTGCTTTATTTAAGCAAATTTTTAAAAATCAAACAACTGGTTAATTTTCAAACATTTACGGGAGCAAATCTTTTGAGATTGCTTCGTCCCCCTGATAAATACCTTTTTAGGGTAGAAAGCCCGTACAGCAGGCACGGGCAAAATCGATCACCGGGCCGGGATAGACCCCAAAGAGCAGCACCCCGGTCACCGCGAACATCAACCCGGCAAAAATGTAAGGGTTCAAGGAGATCTCTACCTCTTTTTCAGGCGGCTTCATGTACATGAGCATCACGATGCGCAAATAAGGATAGGCCGCGATGGCGCTGGCCAAAACTGCCAGAATTACCAAAGCGGTATGCCCGGCCTCAAATGCCGCCCGAAAGACAAAAAACTTACCGATAAAGCCCGCCGTGGGAGGAATGCCGGTAAGGGAGAAGAGGAAGATCAGGAGCAACAATGCCACGGTGGGATGCGTTTTAGAAAGCCCCTGGTAATCAAAAATATTCTCACCCAGGAAATTTCTGCGCCGCATGAGCACGATAACGGAAAAGGCCCCGATATTCATAAAGGCGTAAAGGAACAGGTAGAGCATGGTCGCCGCCATGCCTTCTTTGGTCCCGGCAATAATGCCCAGCACCGCGTAACCAGCGTGCGTAATGGAAGAGTAGGCCAGCAGACGTTTGATATTGGTCTGGACCACCGCCAGCACCGCCCCGGTAAACATGGTCAATACCGCAAGGGGTACCAAAAGCTGGGTCCATTCCGTCTTGGCCGCCGCCAGCGCAATCAAAAAGACCCGCCCCATGGCGGCAAAACCCGCGGCTTTGGGCCCCACCGACATAAAAGCCGTCACCGAAGTGGGCGCCCCTTCGTAGGCGTCCGGCGACCACATGTGGAAGGGCACCAGGGCTACCTTGAAGGCAAAGGCCACCACAAACAGGGCAGCCGAGAGAAACAGGGCCTTGTTGGCGGAAAGATTTGCCGCAAGGAGCGCCTTGGCTATGGCTTCAATATTGGTCGTCCCCGTAAGGCCGTAGAGGAAAGCCATGGCCAGTAAAAGGAAGGCCGAGGCAAAAGAACCCAGCAGAAAATACTTCATGGCCCCTTCAAGCGACCTGAGCTCGGCGTATAAAAGCCCTACCAGGACGTAAACCGAAAGGGACATCAATTCCAGCCCCAAATAAAGGAGGATGAGGTCCCGGGTGGAGGCCATGAGCATCATGCCTGTTACCGCATACATGAGGAGGGCGTAAAACTCGCCAAAGTTGATCCCCAGCAACTGGTTATAGCCCGGGGCCAGCAGGGCCACCAGAAAAAGGACCAGGAGAAAGATGGTCTTGAAAAAGACCCCGTACTGATCCGCGGCGTAAGCGTGGCCAAAGGTCGTCCCCTGGGTCAAAAAGACCAGGGCCAGGGCCAGTAAAGCCGTAACGATGGTGGCCCAAGTAAAGACCGCTTTTCTGGTAATCCAGCGGTCTACCAGGGCCATCACACTGGCTACCACCACCAACAACGTTTCCGGATAAACCGCTACGAAACTAGGAAGGGAGGACCACATGGAGCCCCTCCTTTAAGATTTCGCTAATGGGCAACGTCGTACCTGCCGCCTGGTGGACGTGTTCAAGAAGCGCCCTTACCGACGCGTGCATAAACCCCAAAAACGGGGTGGGGTAACAACCGATCAAAAGCACCAGAATGAGCATGGGGACCAGGGCCAAGACCTCGCGCATCTTGACGTCTGGAAGCCCTGCCACCTTCGGGTTTACCTCCTGGTAAAAAACCTGCTGGTAGAGGCGCAACATGTAGGTGGCCCCTATGATTACCCCCAGGGCTCCCAGTACCGCGGCCCAGCGTTTTGAAGCAAAAGTACCCAGCAGGATCAAAAACTCCCCGATAAAACCGTTGGTACCCGGAAGCCCGATAGAAGCCAGGGTAAAGACCATAAAAAAGGCGGCGTAGATGGGCATCACCGTGGCCAGACCACCGTAGTCTTTGATGGCCCGGGTGTGCGTCCGCTCATACACCACCCCCACGCACATAAAGAGGGCCCCGGTAACGATCCCGTGGTTTATCATCTGTAAGATGGCCCCCTCTACCGCGTTCCCCTCAAGGGAGAATATGCCCAGGGTCACAAAGCCCATGTGGCTTACGGAACTATAGGCGATGAGACGTTTGAGGTCTGTTTGTGCCAGACAAATGATACCCCCGTAGATGATGGCAATCACCGAAAGGAGCAGCATGGGCACCATCATGGCCTTGGCGGCGACGGGGAAGAAGGAAAGGGAAAACCTGAGGAAACCGTAGGCCCCCATCTTAATGAGGATGCCAGCAAGAATCACTGAACCCGCCGTAGGGGCCTCGGTGTGGGCGTCAGGAAGCCAGGTATGCACCGGCCACATGGGCACCTTGACGGCAAAGGCCGCAAAGAAGGCCCAGAAGAGCCAAAATTGAAATTGATACGGCAGCCCAAGCTGCATAATCTCAAGGATGTTAAAGGTCCCCGCCTTGAGATAGAGAAAGATGATCCCTACCAGCATCAAGACCGAGCCCACCAGGGTATACAGGAAAAACTTGATGGTGGCGTACAGTCTATTAGGCCCGCCCCAGATACCGATGATCAGGTACATGGGGATGAGCATGGCTTCCCAGAAGAGGTAGAAAAGGAAGAGGTCCAGGGAACAAAAAACACCCATCATGGCGGCGGAGGTCAAAAGGAGCGCGATATGAAACTCTTTGACCTTTTCCGTTACCGCCTCCCAGGAAATCAGGATACACAGGACGGTTACCAGGGCTGAAAGCAGGACAAAAAGGACACTTATCCCGTCTACCCCGAGGAAATAAGAAATATGCCAAGCCTTGATCCAGGCGTGCTTTTCCACAAATTGCATGCCGGCAAAATCTTTATCAAACCAGCTGAAAAGCGGAAGCGTGAGCGCAAAGTCTGCCAGGGCTACCACCAGAGAAAACCAGCGGATCAGGCGGTCACGCCGCGGCAAAAGGAGCAAAATGATGGCCCCTATTACCGGCAACCATATAATGGCCGAGAGTAAAGGAAATTCTGCCGTGCGCAAGGCCACTTCCATAGTCTTCCCCCTAAAAGAGATAGATCAATAAAAGGATTACCGCCGCACCCGTGGCCATGATCAAGGCGTAAGTATGCACCACCCCGTTTTGCACCCGGCGCAAGGTCTCGCCTCCGCGCCGGATCATGTCCGGCACCCCGTTGACCACACCTTCGATAAAGATAGAGTCCAGCACCCCCTGGACGATGGCCCGGGCGGTGAAGAAAGTGGGCCGCACGATAAGGGCGTGGTAAATCTCGTCCCAGTACCATTTCCGGTAAAGGTAGCGGTAAAGGGTGGGCCATCTCTCCGGTACCAAACGCTGCAACTCAGGCCGTTTGATATAAACGAGATAGGCCACGTAAATTCCCAAAAGCCCCATCGCCGTGGAAACAGCCATCAAAAGGAGCTCCAAAAGGGCCTCCTTTTCTTCCCACCCGTGAGGAAGATGGAAATGCGGGTGACCGAGCACGGGCTCCATGAACTTGGCGAAATGATTCTCGCCGCCTAACACGTGAGGAATACCGATCCAGCCGGTGACCACCGCCCCCACCGCCAGAATCATGAGGGGAATGGTCATCACCTTGGGAGATTCATGGGGCTCGTGCCCGTGAAGCACTTCCCGGCCCCGGAATTCCCCGTAAAAGGTCATAAAGACCACCCGGAAGGAATAGAACGCCGTAAGGCCGGCCACCAGCGTCCCTACCAGCCAGACGATCTTCCCCCAGGGATAGGCCGAGGCAAAAGCAGACCAGAGAATTTCGTCTTTACTGAAAAAGCCCGCCAGGCCTGGCACCCCGGAGATGGAAAGGGAGGCGATGAAAAAGGTAATAAAAGTGATGGGCATGTATTTTTTAAGCCCTCCCATATAGCGCATATCCGTGGGGTCCGGGGCGTGGTGCATGGCGTGCATAACACTTCCCGCCCCCAGGAAGAGCAGGGCCTTAAAATAGGCGTGGGTGAAGAGGTGGAACATCCCGGCGGCAAAGGCCCCTACCCCGCAGGCCATAAACATGTAGCCCAGCTGGGAAAGGGTGGAATACGCAATGACCCGCTTGATGTCAAACTGGGTCGGGGCAATGGTGGCCGCCATAAAACAGGTAAAAGTCCCGGCCGCGGCTACCACCGCCATGGCCACGTTTGAAAGTTCAAATATTTCATGACACCGGGAAACCATGAAAACACCGGCGGTGACCATGGTGGCGGCGTGGATCAAGGCCGAAACCGGGGTGGGACCTTCCATGGCGTCCGGCAACCAGACGTGGAGGGGAAACTGGGCGCTCTTGCCCATGGCCCCGCAGAAAAGGAGCACGGCTATCAGAGTGGGGAGCAGTATATCGTGCCCGAAAAGGTTGACCGTGGCGTGAGCAATTTCATGAACCCGGGCAAAGACCGGTTCGTAATAGATGGTCCCGAAAGTCACAAAGACCAGAAAGACCCCTAACGCAAAACCAAAGTCCCCGAAACGGTTGACGATAAAGGCCTTTTTGGCCGCGTCAGCCGCGCTCTTTTTCTGATACCAGAAGCCAATCAATAGATAAGAACAAAGCCCCACCGCCTCCCAGCCGAAAAATAACTGTAAAAAGTTGTTGGCCGAGACCAGCATCAACATGGAAAAGGTAAAGAGGGAGATATAGGCGAAAAACCGGTAGTAACCCGGGTCATCTTCCATGTAACCGATGGAGTACACGTGAATCAGGAAGGAAAGACAGGTAACCATGGCCAGCATCATGACCGAAAGCGGATCCACCTGGAAACCGACCCCTACTTTGAAAGTATCGGCGATGACCCAGGAATAGAGGTCAAAATTGGCCCGCGCCCCCCCGATGACGTCAAAAAGGGCCTTTAATGAAATCAGAAAAGAAGTGAAGACAGCGATACAGGGCAGCCAGTGGGCCTGCCGGCGGATATACCAGCGCCCAAAAAGGAGGGTGATGGTCGCCGCGATCAAAGGCAATAGCGGAATCCAGACTACGTATTTCATAGGTTACCCCTTCAAGGTGCGAAATTCGTCCATATGAATTTCGCGTGTCTTTTTAAAGAGGAGCACCACCAACGCCAGACCAATGGCGGCCTCCGCCGCTGCCACCGCAATGATGAAGAAAACCAGGACGTGGGCCGTAGTGTGGGCCAGCCCTCGCCCCAGAGCCACCAGGGTGACGTTAACCGCGTTCAACATGATCTCGATGCACATGAGCATGATGATCACGTTGCGCCGGGCGATAAAGCCAAAGGCCCCGATGGCGAAAAGAAAAAGCGTTAACACCAGGTACCAGGAAACGGGTATCATAGGCCTTCCCCTCTTATCATGCGGATTCTACGGGTGAGCACCACCGCCCCCAAGACCGCCACCAAAAGGAGCACCCCTACGGTTTCAAAGGAAAGGATATGTTCGGTAAAAAGGGCTTTGCCCAGGAGTTTGGCGTGCCCCACCCTGGCGATGGCCTCCGGCGTCATGTCGCCCACGGGCTGAGGGGCCCGGAAGTCCTTCAACGCCTGGGCCGCAAGGATCACCAGGGCCACCGAAACAAAGAGGGCCGCCGGCCAAAAGACCGTAAAATTATGGATCTTAAGCTCGGTGCGTAAATTGATCATGTAGACCACAAAGAGGAACAGGACCAAGACCGCCCCGGCGTAAACGATGATCTGCACCGCGGCCAAAAACTCCGCGTCCAGCGTGATAAAGAGCACCGCCTGGTGCAAAAACATCACCAGCATCCAGAGGACCGCGTGGACCGCGTTCCGGTTGGTCACCACCAGCAGCGAGGTGACCACCAAGACCACCGCCAGATAGATAAAGACGATTTTGGGAAGTAAGCCCTCCATCTATATACCCTCCGCTCGTCTTTTGGCCGCCGGGAGTTTGCGCTCCGGGACCCCGCGCGGCCGCCAGAAGGGGTTAAAATACGGTCGCTTCTGGGTGACGATGAATTCGTCCCAGTTTTTAAGCAGCCTTTCCCGGTCAAAATAAAGGTCTTCGCGCCGGTAACCGGAGTATTCGTAAAACTCCGTGAGCACGATGGCGTTTACAGGACAGACCTCCTCGCAGTACCCGCAAAAGATGCAGCGTAAAGCGTCAATATCGTACTTTTTGACTATGCGGGCCTTGGTCTCCGGGTCCCGCTCGGTTTCAATGTAAATGCACTGGGCCGGACAGACCTGGGCGCAACGGTAACAACCCACACACCGGTCTTTCCCGGTGGCCGGGTCCCGCACCAGGGCGTGCCTTCCGCGAAACCCCGGCGCCAGAGGCTTTTTCTCCTCCGGATACTGGATGGTTACCGGCTTCGCGAAAAGCTTGCGCAGGGTAAGGGAAAGCCCTTTAAGGATCTCGGTAAGGAAAACCGTCTTCACAAGCCCCATAAGCCTCTCCTCAAAACCTTTAAGCCAAAACTTTGATGAGCCCGGTAATGACGATGTTCAATAGAGCCAGAGGGATCAACACCTTCCAGCCAAGACCCATCAACTGGTCGTAACGGTAACGGGGCAAAGTGGCCCGGACCCAGATGTAGAAAAAGATCAAAAAGTAAAGCTTTAAGAGGAACCAGAACATGGGGACCCCGGGAATCTCAAAAGGCCCGTACCAGCCCCCGAGAAAACAGACCACCGCCAGCATACACATCACGATCATGCCGAAATATTCCGCCAGATAAAAAAGGGCAAAACGGATGCCGCTGTATTCCACGAAATAGCCGGCTACCAGCTCACTTTCCGCCTCAGGCAGGTCAAAGGGGGTACGGTTGGTCTCAGCGATAGCCGCCACCATGAAGACGAAGAAACCGATAATCTGGGGGATGGCATAAATCTTAAAAGGGCTTTCTATCTGCGCCTTGACGATTTCTATCAGGTTCATGGAGCCAGCCAGCATCATGACCCCTACCAGGGCCAGCGCCATGGCGATTTCGTAACTGATCACCTGGGCCGAGGCCCTGAGACCCCCGAGAAAGCTATAGCGAGAATTTGAGGCCCAACCTGCCAGAATCACCCCGAAGGAAGAAAGCGAACTCATGGCCAGCACCACCAAAAGGGCCATGTTGACGTTGGTGACCACGAAATGTTCCCAGATCGGAATAACCGCCAAGCTGGTGGCCCCGGCCACCAGGCTGATAAAGGGAGCCAGCTTGAAGACCACGGGGCTGTCCACGCAGCTCGGGATTATGTCCTCTTTAGTAATAAGCTTTAAGACGTCGGCGATGGGCTGAAGGAGCCCCCGGGGCCCTACCCTGTTGGGCCCAAGCCTCTGCTGCATGTGGCCGATAATCTTTCGCTCCGCATACGTGGTGTAGGCCACGTGCAGCAAGGTTATCCCCACCAGTACCAGGCTTTTGAAGACCGAAAGGCCAAGATACTTGAGCAAAAAGTGGTTGGCTGTGTCATAAAGCCTTAGAAAATCGATCATAGCCTTTCCCCTAGCGGTCACATTCTCCTAAAACGATGTCTACAGAACCGATCACGGCGATAATGTCCGCCACCATTTGCCCTTCCGAAAGGGCGGGAAGCGCCGAAATGTGCACAAAGGAAGGGGCCCTTATCCTGACCCGCCACGGATGCCCCGTGCCGTCACTTACGATGTAATAGCCAAGCTCCCCCTTAGGGGCCTCAATGGCAAAATAGACTTCTCCCTCGGGCACGATGGGGACCTCCACCCCCTTCACCAGATACCCCCGCTTGGGGTGAGGAGCCGGTTCCGGACGCTTGATCTTCCCGTAAGGTATCACCAAGTCCGGGGCGTCTTCGGCGATGACGGGTTCCCCTTCGCATTCGGCAAGTTTATCCAGGCACTGCCTGATAATCTTGTTGGCCTCCCGCATCTCTTTCATACGCACCCGGTAGCGGGAGTACACGTCTCCTTCGAATTCGACGGCCACTTCGAAATCAAGCTCATCGTAAATGAGGTACGGACGCGCCCGCCTTAGGTCGTAGCCCACCCCTGAACCGCGCAGGGAAGGACCGGTCAACCCGAGATTCACCGCTTCTTCTCCGGAAATTACCCCTACCCCCTTGGTCCGCTTAAGCCAGATACGGTTGACGTCGATCAGGGTTTCGTATTCGGGGATGCGGTGGGGAAACTCCTCCGTGAAACGGTAAAGCTCATCGATGATCTTCTGGTTAAAATCAAGACGTACCCCGCCGATCCGGGGGTAACTCACCGTAAGCCGGGCCCCGCAAATCTCCTCAAAGATATCAAGAAGCCATTCACGGTCGCGAAAACAATAGAGGAAGACCGTCATGGCCCCGATGTCCAGGGCGTGGGTGGCCAGCCAGAGCAGGTGGCTGGCGATACGGGCCATCTCACAGACGATGACCCGGATAATCTGGGCCCGCCGGGGGACTTCAAGCCCCATAAGTTTTTCCACCGCCAGACAGTAACCCACGTTGTTGGCCGCCGAAGCGATATAGTCCAGCCGGTCGGTAAGGACCATGGCCTGAGAATAAGTCCTGTGCTCGGAAAGTTTTTCTACCCCCCGGTGGAGGTAGCCGATGCGCGGATCACAGCGGACGATGGTCTCTCCGTCGAGCTCAAGGAAGAGGCGCAATACCCCGTGGGTGGCCGGGTGCTGGGGCCCCATGTTTACTAAATAGGGTTCGTCCCACTGCTCACTGTCTTTTTGCTTCTGAATGATCTCAAGCGCTTGTGCCATGGCCCTCCCCCTCCTGAGAGACCTCTTCTTTGACCTGGCCCGTTAGAGGTTCCCCCGGCACCCTCTGGTACCAATCATAAGGGGCCAAACGGCGGGCCTTTTCTTTCAGTTCCTTAAAGCCCGACCACTCCTTTTCAGGCTCCAAGAAAAGGGGATAGTCCTTCCGTAACGGGAACCCTTCCCAGTCTTCCGGCATGAGTAGACGCCTGAGGTCCGGATGCCCCTCAAAGACTATGCCGAACATGTCGTAGACCTCTCTCTCAAACCAGTTAGCCACCTTCCAGATAGAAGAAACAGAAGTTATACGCGGATCTTCTTCTGGAACTTGAGCTTTGATACGCAAGAACTGTTTGTAACGAATAGAATACAGGTTATATACCACTTCAAAACGTGGGGTCTTTTTCTGGTACCAATCTACCGCCGTCAGATCGGCCAAATGGTCAAAGAGGAGT
>DROK01000176.1 GCA_011321895.1 Thermodesulfatator atlanticus | reverse complement strand
GCAGCCTTCCTGGAGCAGGGAAGTTATCCTGCTTCTCCTTCGCCGCTTGAGGCCCCGGAAAAAATGGCCGGCCTGGTGACCACCTATCTGCCCCCTGCCCTTCAGGAAAAACGTTTTGAACTCTGGCTCTTCTGGTACCTCCAAAACTTTTCCTTCGGGCTCCATTACTTTGGCCAGGTAAAAAAAGAAAGAGGGCTAGCGGCAAAACTAGCCCTCTTGCGCAAACTCCTTGCTTCTGAGAGGATAGGGCCTTACCCTGCTAGGCCTTATCTCCTTCGCTAGTTTCTCTCTCCGGTCGTTCCTTGATGGACTCCGAAAGGGCGGCCTTACGGGAAAGCTTGATGCGACCCATTTTGTCTATGTCGATTACCTTGACCAGCACCTCGTCCCCTTCTTTTAGGATGTCGGCAACGTTTTTGACCCGCCGGCTATCGAGCTGGGAAATATGGATCAGACCTTCGGTGCCGGGGAATATCTCTACAAAGGCCCCAAAATCCGCCACCCTGGTGACCCGACCCAGGTAAAGCTTGCCCACTTCGGCTTCCTGGGTCACTTCCTTGACCATTTGGGCAGCCTTTTCCGCGGCTTCAGCCGAGGAAGAATAGATGCGTACCAGCCCGGTCTTATCGTCGATGTCGATCTTGACCTCGCCACAGGCAGCAATGATCCCCTTGATGGTCTTCCCGCCCGGGCCAATCAGGTCACGTACCTTGTCCGGACTGATCTCGACGGTGAGCACCTTGGGGGCGTAAACGGAGAGTTTCTCCCGCGGTTTGTCAAGCACTGTCCTCATCTTGGCCAGGATCTCCAGGCGGGCAGCCCGGGCCTGGGCCAGGGCCTGGGCCATTATCTCCCGGGTAATGCCGGTGATCTTGATATCCATCTGGAGGGCGGTTACCCCCTTCTCCGTCCCGGCGACCTTAAAATCCATGTCACCCATACGGTCTTCATCCCCCAGGATGTCCGTTAAAATCACCACCTGGTCCCCTTCTTTGACAAGCCCCATGGCAATCCCGGCCACCATATCTTTGATAGGCACTCCGGCGTCCATGAGAGAGAGGGTGGCCCCGCAGACGGTGGCCATGGAAGAGGACCCGTTTGATTCAAGGACGTCTGAGACCACCCGGATGGTATACGGGAATTCCTCTTCCTGCGGCACTACCGGGCTTAGGGCCCTTTCTGCCAGCATACCGTGACCTATTTCACGGCGGCTGGGCCCCCGCAAGGGGCGCACCTCCCCCACGCAGTAAGGAGGAAAGTTGTAGTGGAGGATAAAGTGTTTGAAGACCTCTTCTCCTGGCATATCGATGCGCTGTTCTTCCTCCGGGCTCCCCAAAGTGGCCACCGTAAGGACCTGGGTCTCCCCCCGGGTAAAGATGGCCGAACCGTGGGTGCGCGGCAGCACCGAGACCTCCGCCCAGATGGGACGGATCTCCTCCGGCCGGCGGCCGTCGATACGGAGCCCTTCCTTGAGGAGGCGGGTACGCAAAAGTTCTTTCTCGTATTCCTCAAAATATTCCTTTATCTCCCCTTCCCGCCCGAGCGCTTCTTCGCCAAGCTCAGCAAGGAGGGCCCGAAAGACCTCTTTCCGCTTCTGGTTGCGCTCCACCTTACGGGGGGTGGTGATGACCTCTTCAAGCCCGGCCCGGGCCAGTTCCCGCACCTTGGCCTTTAAGGCCTCGTCCACCGGGGGTTCTTCAAAGGCCATTTTGGGTTTGCCTGCGGCGGCCCGCAGCTCCTTCTGCATTTCAAGCAGGGGTTTTAGGTGTTCGTGGGCGAAAAAGAGGGCTTCCTTTACCAGTTCCTCAGGTACCTCTTTGGCCATCCCTTCTACCATCACGATGGCCTCTTCACTACCCACCACCACCAGATTGAGGGTGCTTTCCTTGAGCTGGGAGGCCGAAGGGTTCAAGACAAATTGGTCGTTTATACGGCCTACCCGCACCGCCGCTACCGGCCCGTTAAAGGGGATGGGGGAAATTTCCAGAGCCGCCGAGGCAGCGGTAATGGCCACGATATCCGGGTCCACCTCAGGATCCATGGAAAGGACCGTGGCCATCACCTGGGTCTCATAACGCCAACCTTTGGGAAAAAGAGGCCTTATGGGGCGGTCAATAAGGCGGGCGGTGATGATCTCCTTCTCGCTCCCTTTACCCACCTCCCGCCGGAAATAGCTTCCCGGGATCCGCCCGGCGGCGTAGTACATCTCCTGGTATTCCACGCTCAAAGGCAAAAAATCCATCTCTTTTGGTTCTTCCGCCGCGACCACCGTTACCAAAACCACCGTGTCCCCGTAGGAGGCCCACACCGCACCGTGGGCCTGTTTGGCTACTTTTCCGGTCTCAAGGCTGAACTTGCGTCCAGCGATTTCTCTCTCTACCCGTTGCATTTTCCCACCTCTCTTTGGTCTTCAAGGTCTCCAAAATAAAAGGGCGGACTTACGTCCGCCCCCGGGCTTAACCACGTAAACCCAAGGCTTTTACGATATTTCGATACCGTTCAAAATCCGTCCTTTTAAGGTAATTGAGTAGACGGCGCCGCTGCCCTACCAGTTTGAGCAGGCCCCGCCGCGAATGATGGTCTTTCTTGTGAATCTTGAAATGTTCTTCCAGGTGCTTGATCCGGGCGGTCAAAAGGGCGATTTGTACCTCAGGGCTGCCCGTATCATTGGGATGCCGGGCGAACTTCTGGATGATCTCTTTCTTTACCTCCGCGTCAAAAGCCATCTTTAAACCTCCTTGATATAAAATTAAAGCCCAGGAGGGGATGGCCCACCCCCTGCGCGTAATCTCCTAAAACTTACCTCAAAGGCCTTTAGTGTGCCACCGGGTTTAAGAAAAAACCCGGACCATCTTGGCGTTCCCGGAAGCGTAAAGATCCTCCGGATATTCCAGCACCGCTACCAACTTGCCGTCCGGGGTCACCAAGCGCAACCAGGGTACCCTCGGCTTTTGGGGCACCTTCTGGAGGCGGATCATATTGGCCAGGGCCGAAATACTAAGGGGCCTTCCGTGCTTAATGCGCCAGGCCAGCTCTGGCGAAACCGTAAGCGCCGGGATAAAGGTCAGGGCCTCCGCCGGGGAAATAATGTATTTTTCGATCTGGCCGGCGGCCACCGCCTTTTCAAACTCCTCCATGGTGATGGCCTGCTCCAGGGTGAAAGGGCCCTTCCTGAGGCGCCTTAGCTTGACCAAGGTGGCCCCGCAGCCAAGCCTCTGCCCGACTTCGTGCACCAGGCTGCGTACGTAGGTCCCCTTACCACAATAGAGACGAAAATGGACGTAAGGGGGGTCGTAACTTAAAGCCTCAAACTCCAGAATTTCCACTTTCTTGGGGGGTTTTTCGACCTTAAGCCCTTCCCGGGCGTATTTATAAAGGGGGCGCCCGTGCAATTTGGCGGCGGAAAAGGCCGGAGGAGCCTGGGCCAACACCCCTACGAACTCGTCAAATATCTTCTGGATCTCCTCCAGCGTAAGGTCCTTGGGCACCTCTTGGCG
>DROK01000175.1 GCA_011321895.1 Thermodesulfatator atlanticus | reverse complement strand
GCTGGGCCAGTTTGTAATGGCCATCAGGGGTCTTTTCGCTCTGGATAGGGTCACACCAGCAGAAATTATCCAGCCCGGCCATGTGCTCCAGGTCGGCCCCCACGCAAACCGCATTACGCACCGCTTCGTCAACGGCGTTCATGACCATCCAGTAAGTGTCTATGTCTGAAAATTTGGGACAGATGCCGTGGGCCACCACCAGCCCGTCAAGGCGCTCGAGATCCGGACGTAAAACCGCGGCGTCGCTCGGCCCGTCATCCAGCACCCCCACCAGGGGCTTGACCACGCTTCCCCCCTGGACTTCATGATCGTACTGCCGGACCACGTATTCCTTGGAACAGACGTTGTAACGGGAAAGGAGCTTTTTCAGAATGCTTCCGCAGTCCTCCGGTACCGGGGGTTTGGGTTCTTCGTGTTTGGGAGGCCGCCAGACGGCCTCAAGCTCCAGTTGCGGCACCCCTTCGTGCAGAAACTTAAGGGGCAGGAGGGCCACCGTCTTCCCCTGGTAACGGACGTGGAAGAAGCCGCTGTCAGTAAATTTGCCAAGTACCGTGGCTTCCACGTCCATCTTTTGGGCAAGCTCCAGAAAACGTTCGATACATTCCGGGGGTACGGCCACAGTCATTCTTTCCTGACTCTCGGAAACCAAGATCTCCCATGGTTGCAGGCCGTGGTATTTGAGCGGGGCCTTGTCCAGGTCCAGTTCCGCCCCCCCGGATTCCCGGGCCATTTCGCCTACGGAAGAAGAAAGCCCTCCGGCGCCGTTGTCGGTGATAGAGGTGTATAGACATTCGTCCCGGGCCACCAGCAGGAAATCAAACATCTTTTTCTGGGTGATAGGGTCTCCGATCTGGACCGCGGTGGCCGGGCTGCCCTCATGAAGCTCTTCGGAAGAGAAGGTGGCCCCGTGGATCCCGTCTTTACCGATGCGGCCCCCCACCATGACCACCAGGTCCTGGGGCCGGGCTCCCTTTTTCCACCCGGGCTCCCCGCACACTTCCGCAGGCATGATGCCGCCGGTGCCACAATAAACCAGCGGTTTGCCCAAATAGCGGGGGTCAAATACGATGGAACCGTTGACCGTGGGGATGCCGCTCTTGTTGCCCCCGTGTTCCACCCCCTCTCTTACCCCTTCAAAGATCCTTTTGGGGTGAAGGAGCCGCGGAGGGAGGGGCCTTTTCCAGTCCGGCGGGGCAAAACAGAAGACGTCCGTGTTAAAGACCAGGAGACAGCCTTTTCCCGTACCAAAGGGATCCCGGTTGACTCCCACGATGCCCGTAAGGGCCCCACCGTAAGGGTCCAGGGCGGAGGGGCTGTTGTGGGTTTCCACCTTCATCACCGCGTTCCACTGGTCGTTGAGCCTGATGACCCCGGCGTTGTCTTCGAACACGGAAAGGCAGAAGTCCCTATCGCCTTTTTCTTGCCTTATTTCTTCGGTGGCACGCCGGATATAGGTTTTAAAGAGACTGTCTATGACTTCGGTCTGGCCGGTGGTTTCGTCGCGATAGGTTATCTTGGCGTTGAATATCTTGTGTTTACAGTGCTCAGACCAGGTTTGGGCCAGACATTCGAGTTCCACGTCGGTGATGCGGTGGTCAAGGCCGTATTGGCGGCGGAGGGAGACAAATTCCGGGTTTTGAAAATAGTCCCTTATGGTTTGCATCTCCTTGAGGTTTAAGGCCAGCACCCTTTCCCGGGAAAGTCTGAGGAGCTCCTCGTCTGACAAAGAAGAAAGGTCAAAAAGCTCCACTTTGATCTCAGGTTCCTCGGTCACCTTCGGGGGCGGGATGGTGAGGCCCTTTTCGGGATCGAATTCTTCCGGGGCCACCACCCAGAACCTTTCGATGAGTTCGTTCGCCAGAAGTTCTTTAGCCGCCCGTTCCGCCTCCTGCCGCGAAAGCTCCCCCTGCACCAGGTATTGCCGCAAAAAATAGACGTTTTCTTCCTCATCCAGCCGGCGGCCCAGCAGGAGGGCCAGCGCTTCTCTGGCCACACGCCCTTCGTTGTCCGTGACCCCGGGGCGG
>DROK01000174.1 GCA_011321895.1 Thermodesulfatator atlanticus | reverse complement strand
GTCCCATCCATCGTCGCTCTTTTAGGCCGGTTTCAGAATACGAAAGACCCGAAGAAATTAGGCCGCCTAGCCGAAGACCTTTCCGCCTGGTATTTTCGCCTTAAGGGTTACCGCCTCCTGGCCCGTAACTGGCGTACCCGCTGGGGCGAAATCGACCTCGTGGTGGGCAAAGGTAACACCCTGGTCTTCGTAGAGGTAAAAGCCAGGAAGAATCTGAGCAAAGGAAGCCCTGAAGAGGCCCTCACCCCTCATAAAAAGAAAAAACTTATCAAACTGGCCCAGGCCTTTCTGGCCACCCAAAAGACCGAGGCCTCCCATTTCCGTTTTGATCTCGTGGCGGTTGATTTTTCGCACACCAAGCCCCAAATTAGACATTACCAGGGGATAATCGACGATGACGGACCGTAAAGAAAGGCAACAGGCCGCTTTAAAGAGCAGGAGGCGTCCCCTCTGGCACGAGAGGCGCCTGCCCCATTTTCGAGAACTCATCGAGGCCCCCGCCGAAGAAGCCGAGAAAAAGATCGCCGCCCTGCCTCTTAGGGACCAGGTAGAGCTCATCTTACAAACCCCCTGGGAACTGCGGGAGCGTCTCATCGTCCTCTCCCCCCAGGCCGAGCGCCTGGTTAAGGCCCTCCCCCCGCAGGAATTCTTCTGGACTTTAAAGGCCATAAGTCCGGAAGAGGCGGTCACTCTCCTTTCCATGGCCAGTGCCACCCAGCTCCAGTTTTTGTTTGACCTGGACTGCTGGCGCAAAGACCGCTTTGTCCTGGAAAGGGCCCTGGCCTGGCTTACGCTGCTTTTCGAAGCCACGGAAGACACTGTAGCACGCTGGCTAAAAGGGGTGGACTTCGACTTTCTGGTAACCCTGATGAAGCGCCTGATAGAGGTCTACAAACGGCCAGACGGGGTAGATCTTACCGAAGCCCGGGACTGGCTACCGCCGTACACCCTGGATGACACCTATTTTATCAACTTCCGCCTGGACAAATTTGAACCGCTGACCCGGAGGATAATCGAAATCCTCATAGAAATAGACCCGGCCCGTTACCGGGACCTCATGGAAGCGGTAATATGGGAGCTTCCTGCCGAAGTGGAAGAGCTTGCCTACCGCTGGCGCCGGGCCAGGTTGGCGGACTGGGGCATCCCTGATTACTACGAAGCCCTTGACGTCTACGCCCCTTTGTCTCCGGACCGGATGCGCCAAATAGAACCCTCCTATCTGCCGCCGGCCCCGGACGAAGAGACCCCGCCGCCGGCCTTTTTGCCCGCCATCCACCTTGAAGGGGTTGAAATACTGGCGGAGGCGCTGGCTCGCATCACGGACTGGCGCCAGGTGGACCGGCTTAAACGGGAACTGGCCTGGTTGGCCAACAAAGTCCTTATGGTAGACGTCGGCACCATTGACGACGTGGAAGAGGCCCGCCGGGTCTTTGACAAGGTGGCCGGTTATCTCAACATAGGGCTCGAATACCTTGCCAGAGGCCAGGTGGAGGCGGCCAAACGCCTGCTCGAAACCTACTTTTTGGAAGACCTCTTCCGGGTGGCCCAGGGCCTGATCGTGGACCTCAGGCGTTACGCCCGGGAAATCACCACCGCCAAAGGTCTTGACGCCCGCATCTTCCGGCACCTGGACGAACCTTACGCCTCTTACCTTAAGGGAGTGATGGCCAAAGAGGCCAACCGGATTGAGCTCTTCGTCCCGGAAAAGATGGGCACCGCCGAAGAGTTTCGCCCCTTCCGGCGCCTTGAGGAGATTGACCGGGTAAGGCGCATCCTTTCTGAAATCGCCTACCTGGCCCCCCTGATCCAGAAGGCCTTCGGGACCCCTCCCCTCTGGCTGGCTGAAATCGCCCTCAAAAAGACCAACCTCTTAGAACCAGGGGATCTTAAATGGAGTACCCTGGTGCTTACCGCTCTGGCAAACTGGCTCACGCGCCAGAAGTTTCGTTTCGAGGCCCTGCCGGTGGAACTCTGGCCTGAATTTTTGCGCCGGATCTTTACCAGGCTCCCCGGTCAGGAGCGCAACGTGGTGCGGGAGTCGGTACGCCGGGAACTCCTGGAAAATTTCAAAGCACTTGCCAGTCAGCTGGGCCCCCCCGAAGAGGACCACTTACAGAGCTTCCTTAACTTTTGCCTGTTCAAAGCAGAAGAAGAATTTGCCTTTGCCGAACCGGAAAATCCCCCTGACCCTCGCTACGTCCAGGCCCTGTTGATCGAACTGACACCCCATGGAAAAAGTGCCTGATTCCTGGCAAAAGGCCCAGGAGGTCATCTGGCAAACCCGGCCCAAAAGGGTCCTGGTCCTCGGGGGCGTAGATACCGGAAAGAGCAGTTTCTGTTTCTTTGTGGCGGAAAGACTCCTGGCCCGTGGGGTCCCGACAGCCCTGCTTGACGCCGACATCGGTCAAAAGGACGTAGGGCCTCCCACCACCATCGGCCTGAGAGTACTTGAACCCGAAGACCTGAGCCGGTCGAGACCCTTGCCTGCCGAAGAACTTTATTTCGTGGGCTCTACCACGCCGGTAGGGCACCTGCTGCCTCTGGTGGTGGGGACCAAGCTGCTGGCGGAAAAGAGTCGGGCCCCCATCACCCTTATCAATACCACCGGCCTTATCCGCGGCCCCGGGGTGGCGCTCAAAACCTTTCAGATAGAGAGCCTGGCCCCTGATCTCATCGTGGCCTTCGAACGGGAAAAGGAACTCTCCCCTATTCTGGACGGGTTCAGACACCTCCCGGTCTTACGGCTCCCGGTCCCTCTGGAAGTCCAGCGCAAGGACTTCCAAGAACGCCGAAAAAGGCGGGAGACGGCTTACCGCCGTTATTTCGAAGGCGGGACCATCCTTGAATTTCCCCTCAAGACCTTAATCATTCAGCGTCCGAGGAAACTGGTCCCCCACCTGCTGTGTGGCGTAAGTGACGGGAAAAGGCACCTGGGTTTGGCCCTTCTTGAACAGGTCACCGCAGAAGGGCTCCTCCTCTTCACCCCGGTGCCCCGGGAAGAGATAAAAATCCTTATCTGTGGCAGTATGCTGGTACGTTTGCCTGGCGTTGAACTGAAAAAACTCACTGCTGGTAGACCACCTTCCCCATCTCGGAAGCGTCATACCCTCCCAGCTCCTCCACCCGGGCCCGGAAGGAAGGGTCTTCCAAAACCGAAGCCAGCACGGCCCAGAAGGGGCTGGCGAAGAAATCGCGCCGGAGTAACAGGTCGTAGCGCTCCTCAAAAAGGGGCACAAAATCCAGCCCCAGCAGCCGGGCCGCCGCCTGGATCCCGAGCCCGGCGTCCGCCCGACCGGTAGCCACGGCAACCGCCACCCCGAGATGGGTGGTCTCTTCGTCCTCATAGCCTGGTAGCGCGGAGGGATCCAGGCCCAATTTTTTAAGATGGTAATCCAAAAGAACCCGGGTGCCTGCTCCCGGCTGGCGGTTGATGAAACGCACCTTCTGGCGGACCAGATCCTCGATACTTTTAAGCCCCCTGGGGTTGCCTCTGGGTACGATAAGGCCCTGCTGGCGACGGACGAAGTGTACCAACACCACCGGGGTGTCCGGGAGGTATTTCTTAATGTAAGGCACGTTGTAGACCCCGGACTCCGGGTCGAAGAGATGGGTCCCGGCGGCGTGGGCCAACCCGTCACGCACCGCCAGGATCCCGCTGAGGCTGCCTACGTGGGCCAGGGAGAGCTCGTATTCAGGGGCCTTCTTTTTGACAAATTCGGCCAGCACGTCCAGGGCCAAATCGTGGCTCCCCACGATCAGGGCCGTCTTGGCCAGGTCCTTTTCCGGGCGCAAAAGTTCAAGATAGAGTTCCTCTCCCGCCGGGATCCCCTCCCAGTCTTCCGGGATCTCACAGAGGGCGTCGGCCCGGGTAAGGGTGGTGATGGCCCCGGCCCCTCGCTTGAGGTTTAAAAAGACCCGGCGCCCCGCCACCTCCCCCACCTTGACCCGCACAAATTCCTTGATCCCCAGGCGAGAAGGGATCTTACGCCCGGCCCGGGCCAAAATTTTGGGCCGGGCCGGTATCCGTACCCCGAGCATGGCGGAGAAGGCCGGACGCATGAGCTTTTCAAAGGCCAGGATGGCCGAGACCGGATAACCGGGTACCCCCAGGACCGGACACCCTTCCACCAGGCCGAAGACTGCGGGTTTACCAGGCATGATACTTACCCCGTGTAACAAAAGGGTACCCAGCTCTTCCACCAGCTGGGCGGTGTAATCCTTGGCCCCGGCAGAAGAGCCGGCAAGCACCGCTACCAGATGGAAATCTTTCACCACGGATAAGAGCCGCTCCTTTAGGAGGGCCGGTTTGTCCGGCACGATGGGGAAGATCCGGGCCACGCCACCCCATTCTTCAACCAGGGCAGCCAGCATAGTAGAGTTAAACTCTACGGTTTTCCCCTGAGCCAGACGTTCCGGGGTGGCCTCTTCCAGGGGAATCAGTTCGTCGCCGGTAGGAATAATGGCTACCCGGGGACGCTCCTTGACTTTTACCTTTAGATGGCCCGTGGCCAAAAGGACGCCCAGGTCCCAGGGGGCCAGGAGGTGGGAGGGAGGAAAGAGGAGTTCTCCTTCCACCACGTCCTCCCCGATTTTGCGCACGTGTTGCCAAGGATAAGCCGGGGCCATGATTTCTACTTCTTCCGGGGATAACGGGTGCACCTCTTCGATCATGATGACCGCGTTGGTTCCAGGAGGCAGAGGCTCCCCGGTATTCACCCAGAAGGCCTCCTGGCCAATCTTCAAGGATAGAGGTTGGTCTTCCCGGGCGGCAAAGGTCTTTTCCGCCACCACCGCTATGCCGTCCATGGCGGCGGCGTTAAAGGCCGGGACCGAACGTCTGGCGTAAATAGCCTCTGCGGTAACCCGAGCACGGGCCTCCCTTACGTCCACCTCCTCAGGGGCCAGGGCCTGTGTCCAGGGACAGGCCTTGAGGATAATGGCGACGGCTTCTTCCAGGGCTTTTTTGCGCAGATAGATACGCCTTTTCATAAGCTCTCCTTCGGGCCCTTACTAAAATCTCGCAGGATCCGTTCCGTTTTTTTCCGGTATGGATCCTATCGACCAATTGACGAACTCATTAATATAATGGGAAACAAACCGGCTTAAAAACCAATGATGGAAGAATTACTGGTCATCCCCGAAAGACTGGCCCGCATCAAGGAAGTCCTTTCCCGGCGGCAACCGGACCTGAGGCTCTTTCTGGAACGGGTGGTAAACTACCACAACGTGAGTGCCATCCTGCGCACCGCCGACGCCGTAGGCGTCCTGCACGTACATTATTTTCACGAAGGAGAACTACCCATCAACGACGCCATTACCCGCGGGGCGCACCGGTGGCTTATCCTGCACCGGGAAAAAGAGGTAGCCAGTGGACTCAGACTCTTAAAAGAAGCCGGGTTCCAGCTGGTAGGGACGGGGCTTTTCCCGGAAACCGTTGATTTTCGCGAGGTGGATTACACCAAGCCGACGGTGGTCATCGTGGGCCACGAACTTGAGGGGATTTCCGAGACGGTGCGTCAAGAAGCGGACCTGATCGTAAAAATCCCCATGTACGGCATGGTGCAGAGCCTAAACGTGTCCGTGGCCACCGGGGTCATCCTTTACGAGGCTGAAAGGCAACGCCGGCAAAAAGGGTTATACGACGCGCCCCGGCTGAGTCCTGAGGAGATGGAGGCCATCATCAAAGAATGGGCTTACACCCGGGTAATTCAGGAGAAAGCCCGCGGACGGCTCAGGCGATAGCCCAGGAGTTCGCGGTAGAGGTCCGGCCTGAAGAGGCCGGCATGAGGCTGGATGTCTTTCTGGCCGAGAAGATTCCCGCCTTGAGCCGTTCGCAGGCCCAGAAGTTGATCAAGGAGGGGCTGGTAACCCTTGGTGGCACCCCGGTCACCAAACCCAAATACCGGGTTCAGGCCGAAGAAAGATTCAGGGTTATCCTACCCCCGCCCCAAAAACTGGCCCTCGAACCCCAAGAGGTCCCCTTTGAGATCCTTTATGAAGACCAAGACCTGGTAGTAATCAACAAACCGGCAGGGGTGGTGGTCCACCCGGCTGCTGGCCATTACGAGAAGACGCTCGTCCACGGGCTGCTGGCCCGGCTCAAGGATCTTTCCGGTATCGGGGGCACCTTCCGCCCCGGTATCGTGCACCGGCTGGATAAAGACACTTCCGGGCTGATGGTGGTCGCCAAAAATGACCAGGCACACGAACGCTTAAGTCGCATGTTTAAGGAACGCCGGGTCAAAAAGGTCTATTTGGCCCTGGTCCACGGGGTTCCCCAAGCCCGTGCCGGCCGGATCGTCAAACCGCTGGGGCGCCATCCGGTTCACCGCAAGAAAATGGCCGTGGTCCCCGGGGGACGTTTCGCTGAAACCATCTGGCGGGTAAAGGAAACCTTCCGCCGGGCGGCGCTTCTGGAACTGGAACCGGTGACCGGGCGCACCCATCAGCTACGCGTCCACCTGGCTTCCATCGGCCACCCCATCGTGGGAGACGCCCTTTACGGCGGGGCCAAACCGCACGGCCCTAAGGCCCGAAGGCAGCTCCTGCACGCCTACAAACTGAGTTTTGAACACCCCCGCACCGGTGAAAGGCTTTCCTTCGAAGGGGCCCTGCCCCCGGACTTTGAAGAGGTCTTGCATGCCCTCAGAGAAGAAAAGGCCCGTTAAAATCGCCGTTACCGGCCCGCCAGCAGCGGGAAAAAGCACCATTTTGGCCCTTTTACAAGACCTTGGCGTCCCGACCTTTTCCGCAGACGCGGTGGTAAAGGAATTGTCAAAGCCCTGCCGGGAAGGTTACCACCTTTTTTGCCAGCGGTTTGGCAGAGGCTTCCTCACCGCCTCAGGGGAACTTGACCGCCGCCTCATCCTGGAG
>DROK01000173.1 GCA_011321895.1 Thermodesulfatator atlanticus | reverse complement strand
TTTATCTCCACGAGCTCCTCTGGGAGGTATTCCATAAGCCCTTCCACCCTTCTGGTCATGGAACCGCAGTTATAATGGGGCAGTCTACGGCCGGTGATGAGCATAAAGGGAAAATCCGCGTCGGTTCTGTCTTGGGGACCCCAGTATTTGGGTATGGCAAAAGAGGCCTTGCCTGACTCCCTGGAAAACCGTTCGGTAAACATGAGCTCCGTACCAGGGTGTTCTTCATGGGGCACCGGCCAACAGATGCCTTTTTCCGCTAAACGGTCATAAGTGAGACCGGCAAAGCTTGGCATGATCCGCCGCATCTCCTCAAAGATTTCCGCCGCACTGGTGTAGGCCATTTCGTAGCCCATACGGCTGGCAATCTCTGCGATTATCTTCCAGTCTGGCAGCGCCTCTCCAGGCGGTTCGACCAGTTTTCGGATCCGCTGCACCCTCCGTTCCCCGTTATCCGTGGTCCCGTCCTTTTCAAAAAGACAGGCCGCCGGCAGGATCACATGGGCAAAATCTGCCGTCTTGGGCCGGAAAATATCCTGGACTACCAGGAAATCCAGCTTTGAGAGCGCCTCATGGACCCGCTTCAGGTTGCCGTGGGTCATGGCCACGTCGTAACCGATAACGTAAAGGGCCTTGACGCGGCCCTCCAAGGCCTCCTTGTACATCATGGTTTCGGTAAGGCCGGGGCGCTCCGGTAAAGGTCGCCCCCAAAGGTCCTCGAACTTCTTTCGCACCAGGGGATCGGCCATCTTCTGGTACGCAGGCAGCGTATAAGGGAGGGCCCCCATATCGCAGGCCCCCTGAACGTTGTTTTGGCCCCGCAGGGGCATGGCCCCGGTCCCGGGCCGCCCTACGTGGCCGCAAAGGAGGGCCAGATTGGCAATGGCCATGGCCCCTTGGCTGCCACTGCGGTGTTCGGTGACCCCAAGCCCCCAGAAAATAAGGGCCCTTTCAGCCCGCGCGTACATCCGGGCCAGCTGTATAATATGTTCCCGCCTGATCCCGGTTATGCGTTCTACCCGCTCAAGGGGCCACTCCGAAAGGATATAATTGGCGTAAGCGTCAAAGTTTTCCGTGCGTTTTTCTATAAATTCCCGGTTATACAAACCTTCCTTGAGGATGACGTGTGCCAGTCCATTGGCCAGGGGCACGTTGGTGCCCGGCTTCAAGGGGAGCCAGAAGAGGGCCTTTTCCGCCAGCTCCGTCTTGCGCGGATCGATGACCACCAGCTTAAGCCCCCTCTTTAGGGCCTTCAGTATCCGCGCCCCTATGACCGGGTGGGCCTCGGTGGTATTGGCTCCCCAGAGGACCAGAAGTTCCGTACGCTCCAGCTCGTCAAATGGTCCCGTAGCTGCACCCGAACCGAAGGTGGCCGCAAGCCCTGCGACCGAGGGGGCATGTCAGACCCGGGCCGGGTTGTCCACGTTGTGCGTCCCGATTACAGCCCGGGCGAATTTCTGGGCCAGATAGGTGTCTTCGTTGGTGGTCCTGGCCGAACAAAGGACCCCGATGGCATCAGGCCCGTATTTTTCCTTGATCCGGGAAAGGCGTTCCGCCACGAAATCAAAGGCCTCAGACCAGCTTACCTCACGAAAGGCTTCGTCCCGGGAAAACCGGATAAGGGGCCTTTTGAGTCGGTCAGGATGGCGGTAAAAGGTGTAGCCAAAGCGGCCTTTGACACAAAGTTCTCCGTAATTGGGCGGAGTCTGCGCCGCTACTACCTCAAGGATGCTTCCGTTTTTGACCCTGGCCAGCAGGTTACAGCCCGTACCACAGTAAGGGCAAACCGTCCTTATCTCCCGGGCCTCTTTGAGGGTATAGGGGACACTCTGGTCCTTTTTGGTCAAAGCCCCGGTGGGACAGACGTCTACGCAGGCACCACAGGAGACACAGTCTTCGGTGAAAGAAAAGTGTATCTCTTCATCCGGTGTCCCCTGGGCGTAAATAGTGAGTTCAATCCCGCCGTAGTTACAGACCCTTACGCACCGGTAACAACCAACGCACTTGTTTGAATCCACCTCGATAAAAAGATGATCCGTCGCCAGCTTATATTTAGAACGTTTACGCCCTTTGGTGGCGGCCACGTTTTCTGCTATCAGGAGCTCACGAAAACGGCATTTGTGAAGCCCCAAACAACCACATTTGAGACAGCGGGCGGCTTCCTTTTGCGCCTGCTCCACCGAAAAAGTCGCCACCACTTCGGAGAAATTACGCTGGCGCACTTCCAGCGGAAGCTCGGCCGGCCTTTCCCGGGGCTGGGTAGGAAACTCCGCGTAAAAATCGACGTCCATCTCCTCCATCCGCCGGCCGCGGTTAAAATCAAACTTGACGCTAACTGAGCTCTTCTCCGCCTTCTGCCCGAGGAGATAGCGGTGGATATCTTCCGCGGCCCGTCTGGCCGAAGCCACCGCCTGGATAACCGTCTTGGGCCCGGTGGCAAAATCTCCCCCGGCCCAAACCCCGGCCAGGTTAGTGGCCCCGGTAGCGGAAGAGACCTTGATTATCCCACCCCGATGGGTGGCCAGCTGGGCCTCAAGTTCCCCGTAGGAGGAAAAGCTGGTGTCCGGTTCTTCCCCCCAGGCCTTGACCACCAGGTCAAACTCAAAAAGCTGTTCCGTACCCTCCACCGGCACTACTTTTCGGCCTTTGGCTTTGTCCGGTTCCGAAAGGCGGGTCCTGGCGATTACCACCCGGTAATTCCCGTTAATAAGTTCTATCTTGAGAGGAAGCGCCATCAAAAAGAGTTTGACCCCTTCTCTTTCGGCTTCCGAAATCTCCCTTTGCGGAGCCGGCATCTCCATGCGGGACCTGGGATAGACCAGGGTCACCTCCGCTCCCAGACGCAGGAGAGAGCGCGCCACGTCCACCGCGGTGTAGCCCCCTCCCATGACCAGCACTTTGCGCCCGACTTCAGGCCTTTCTCCCTCCTGAAG
>DROK01000172.1 GCA_011321895.1 Thermodesulfatator atlanticus | reverse complement strand
GACGCCTGTGCCGCGGCCCTTGGCCTTTGCTACGAAAACACCTTCGAGGGGCAGGCCCCCATGATACTCGAAAGTGCGGCCCTTAGGGCTTCCCAAAGAATGGTCTGGGAACCCACCCTCAATGGGCTCAAATTTGATCTACGCCCCCTATTTGCCAAACTTGTGCGCTTGGTCACCAAAGAAACTACGGAAAATCTGGCCTATGCCGTACACCTTACTTTGGTTAAGGGTTTTAAAGAGTTGGTATCAGCAGCAGCGCAAAAATACCGTCTTACCAAGGTGGTCTTAGGGGGTGGCTGTTTCCAAAACCTCATCTTGACCACGGCATTAAAAAGAGAGCTGGAAGAGGCGGGGCTTGAGGTTTACTTGCCCCGGAACCTGCCCCCTAACGACGGCGGCCTCTCTTACGGACAGGCCCTCTGGGCGGCCTGGCAGGCCGAAGATGGCCGGGCGTAAACGTCGTAAACGTCTGTTTCCTCTATCTCGACCTCTACGATATCCCCGATTATCGCCTCACCTTTAATAATGGTGAGACCGTCTATTTCAGGGGCCTGAAAGGCCGCGTGTCCCACCAGCCGTCCCTCCTCATCAAGCCCTTCCACCAGGACCTCTACCTTCTGCCCCTTACGCTCCTTCAGGCGGGCGGCGGAAATCTCCTGCTGAAGCCGCATGACCTCGTGAAAACGGGCCTCCTTTTCCCGGGCGGGAAGCTGGCCGGGAAGCTTGGCCGCCAGCGTCCCCTCCTCGGGCGAATAAATAAAGGCCCCTAAGTGATCAAAGGCCGCCTCCTTGAGAAAAGAAAGGAGTTCTTCAAATTCTTTTTCCGTCTCCCCGGGAAAACCCACCATGACGCTGGTACGAAGTGCGGCGTGGGGAATCTGGGCCCGGATCCTCTCGACAAGCTCCAGAAGCTTTGAAGGCTCGTACGGACGGCGCATGGCCTTTAAAATTCTAGAGCTTACGTGTTGAATAGGGAGATCAAAATACGACAAAAGCCGCTTTTCTTCGGCTGCAAGAGCGATAAGCTCAGGGGTTACGCCTTCCGGGTGTAAATAAAGGAGCCGTAGCCAGGAAACCGGCACCTCTTTTAAAAACCGCTCAAGCAAGGGGACCAGTCTTCGGCTTCCCTGCTCAAGACCGTAAGCGGAGACGTCCTGTCCCACCAGGATTATTTCTTCCACCCCTTGCGCCACCAGTTCCCTGGCCTCAGCGATGAGGAGGTCTTCAGGGATACTCCTTAAAGGCCCCCGGATACGCGGGATGGTGCAGAAGGAACAGGCCCGGGAACAGCCTTCGGTCACTTTGAGATAGGCGTAGAAAGGGCTTGCCGTAAGGATGCGCCTGGTTACTTCCTCACCCTTAAGGTTCAACCAGAGAGATCTTTCGGTAGCAAGGAGTTTTTCCGGTTCCCGGTAAGGCTCAATCCCCAGGAAGAGATCAACTTCCGGGAGCTCCCTGAGGAGCTCTTCCCGGTAGCGGCTGACCAAACACCCGGCCACGACCAAACGCTGGCGGGGCGATTTTTCTTCCGCCAGCTCAAAGATGACGTCAAGGCTTTCCTCCACCGCCTCCTGGATAAAAGCACAGGTGTTTACGAAGAGGATATCGGCCTGAGTGGGGTCCAGCACTATTTCCCAACCCCTTTCCGCCAAAACCGCGAGCAGTTTTTCCGTATCAGTCCGATTTTTGGGACACCCCAGGGTGACAGGATAGATTTTCATGGAGGGCTTTAGTCTTTTACCGGGTAACTCCGTTCGTCAAGGATGTTATTGTTTTCGTCCAGGTAAACGATGGTGACTTTGGCGTGGGGGATCTCTTCGGGAGCAAGCCAGGCGTATGAGACCACGATCAACCGGTCCCCCACTTCGCCTTTGCGCGCCGCCGCCCCGTTTAGACAGCACTCTTTGGTACCCCACTCTCCCTTTATGACGTAGGTCTCAAAACGCTCGCCGTTTTCCAGGTTATAGACCCAGACGGTCTCGTAAGGTTCAAGACCGGCGGCGATCATAAAACGGGGGTCCAGGGTGAGGCTTCCCTCATATTCCAGGTTTTTGTCCGTAACCTTAAGGGTATGTAATTTGGAACGCAAAAACTTCCGCCACATAACTTTAAGGTTTGAGAATGGTGTTATCTATTAGTCTAGCGCGTCCCACAAAAACGGCCAGGGCCAAGAGGGTCTCTTGCTCGACCCGGGCCACCGGGGCCAAAGTCTCTGGGTCACAGAATTCAACGTAGTCAATTTTAGTAAAAGGATGCGCCAGGATAAACCGCTCAAGCTCCTCTTTTAAGACCGCTACCTCCTGCACCCCTTCTTTTATTCTCTTCTGGGCCAGACACAGCGCCTGGTAAAGACAGCGGGCACTTTGGCGTTCCGCTGGTGAAAGATAAGTATTTCTGGAACTCATGGCCAGGCCGTCTTCCTCGCGCACGATAGGATGGCCCACGATTTCCACCTCGAGGTTAAGGTCTCTTACCATCTGTTTGATGACGAGGTACTGCTGGTAATCCTTAAGGCCGAAGACCGCAAGATGGGGCGAGACGATATTAAAAAGTTTGAGTACCACCGTGGCTACCCCGCGAAAATGGCCCGGCCTTTTGGCCCCACAAAGGGGTTTGCTAAGTTCCGTTACCTCTACGAAGGTCTGAAAGGAGGGAGGGTACATCTCTTCGGCCGTAGGGAAAAAAAGCACGTCCACCCCTACCTCTTCTGCCATACGCGCGTCCCTTTCCAGATCCCGGGGATAGGTCTTGAAATCTTCACCAGGCCCGAACTGAATAGGGTTCACGAAAATGCTTACTACCACCTTGTCCGCCAGCTCCTTGGCCCGCCGCATAAGGGCCAGGTGCCCCTCGTGGAAGTAACCCATAGTCGGGACGAAGCCGATCCTGGCCCCCTCCCGGCGCACCCGCTCGCTCCAGGCCTTCATCTCTTTGATGTTGGTCAAAAGCCTGATGGCTAACCTCCTTTCCCGTGGGCTAATTTTTTCTCAACCCAGACCGGCAATAATTCCAAAATCTTTTGCTGCACCCGGTCGTAAGCCCAAAGCGGATGAAACAGAGAATTTTTTCTCTCCCAGCTAGAAAGGACCCCGTCTGCATTGTCGTCCCGGTAATAAAAAAGGAGTTTTTTTGAAGAAGATTCAAGGCCAAACAATATCAAACGGCGCAAGCCCTGATGATTCTCCCAGAGGGAGGCCCGCAAAACCAATCCCTTTAAATTAAACTCCCATTCCCCCCACCAGGGCAACAGTCTGGTCCCGGGAACTTCCACGGGAAAGACCACGTTTTTTAAGATTTCAAAAAGGGGCCTTTTGAGATCATAGATAAAGACCGGGATCCCCAAAGAGACCAGACGGCTCAGCTCTTTGATATCGGCGTCATTCAGGGCAATACAACCATACGTCCAATCCCTTATCTTTTTCCCTTCCTCCTCCCGAAAAACACCGCCCCCGTGGATCCCTATACCAAAGCCTAAAGGGCAGGAAGGGTTGGGCCGTTTTTTCTGGGCTGCTTCAATGCATATCAAGTATTCTTCGTAAGAGAGTCTTCCCTCCCACCAGGCCAGATTGACGTCTTTTAAATTGGGGTAGTCCAGGGCCAAAAAGAGACCGTATTTGGCCGAAGGCCTTTTAGCGATGATTTCATAAATTCCCTCCGGGGTGGCCCCGTCTCCCCGGACTTTTTTGGGACCGTTCGGGTTCCAGCCCAGAGAGACCGGATAAGCCCTGAGGATCTGGCCATCCCTAACGAGGTAAAGGGTGCGGGAGAATTTTTCTATGATGATCAAGTCTTGCGCCAAAGAAAAACGAAAAAAAAGCAAGGAAAAGAGGAGAAAACAGCTATTAAAGAGCACTATAAGCCCTATTTTCTCTTTTTTAAAGGTTAACGTCATCAAAAATAAGTTTCAAAAATTCTGGCAACTTGCTTAGTTTATATTAAACTATTTTTTCAAACTCTGAGGAGGTGTTGTTATGAAGAAAAGGGTATTGGCTCTGCTTATGGCGGTATCTTTCATGGGGGTTTCCGGGACGGCGCTTGCCAAAACCTGCAAGGGGACCGTTAAGGAAATGGAAGGCAAAACCATGGTCATCGAGCTCAAGGGCAAGTGCAAGTGCAAGGTAGGCGACACGGTCAAAATTAAGCCCATGAAGAAAAAGGCCGTGGAAGGTTGCTAGAGCAAACAAAGGGGGGCTTAGGCCCCCTTGCTCAACAACCTTTCAAAAAGGGCGGTGGCCTCCTGATAGACTTTGCTTTCTTTGGGAAGAGCAAGTAACGGCCTGCGTTCTATTTCAGCCTCAAAGATTTCCGGGCTTTCTTTGAGATAGCCTAAAAATTCCATCTTTTTTTCAGCACAGATCTGCCGGACGTAATCATCAAGGGCCGGGGGGATTTGGCCCGGAGCCCGGTTCACCAAAAGCCAGACCTTGCCCACCTCTAGTTGAAGGGGTTTTATGAGCTCAGCGATACGGCCTGCGGTCATCACCCCCCGGGAAGAGGCGTCAGAAACCACCAGGAGGTGGTCAATCTTGCGCATGTTAAGCCTTGAGAGATGTTCCATCCCCGCCTCGTTATCCACCACCACGTAGGCGTAATGCCGCATGAGTTTTTCCAGGGCCTGAGACAAAAAGGCGTGGGCCGCGCAGTAACACCCCGGGCCCTCTGGTTGCCCCATCACGATGAGGTCAAAGCCCTGGGCCTCAATGATGGCTTCGTTTAACCGCATCTCGATAAAATCTCCCCGGGCCATGCTCTCCGGCACCGCGGTACGCAGCTCGTTTTTAATCTCCCCGAGGGTTACCTCTACCTCCACCCCCAGGAGTTCGTTGAGATTGGCGTTGGGATCTGCGTCCACCGCTAAGACCGGGGTTTTACCCGTCTCGGTAAGGTATTTGACCAAAAGGGCGGCCACGGTGGTCTTACCGGTTCCACCTTTACCGGCTAAAGCGATGGTCTGTGACACTTCTCCCCCCTAACTCTTCTTTTTATGGCGGTCCTTAAAAAGTTTGTAAGTCAAACTGTCTACTAGGGCCTTACAGCTGGCCTCCAAGATGTCGTGTGAGACCCCTACCGTACCCCAGCGGTCTTGCTGGTCCCTTGAGAAGATAAGCACCCGTACCATGGCCCCTGTGCCGGGGCTGCCTGGAAGGACCCGGACTTTATAGTCTTCCAAGACCATTTCCTTGAGTTGGGGATAAAACCGTTCAAGGGCCTTCCGGATGGCGTTATCAAGGGCGTTTACCGGCCCGTTCCCAGAGGCCGCCGTGTGTTCCACCTCTCCTACCCCTGGAGGGACCCGGACCATCACCGTGGCCTCCACCAGAGGGTGCCCCTCTTCCGGGTTTTGCATGTCAAAAACCCGGTAACCCAAGAGTTCAAAATACTGTTTGGGCTCACCGATCAGGCGGTACATCAAAAGTTCAAGGGAGGCCTCGGCCGCCTCAAATTGGTACCCTTCTGCCTCCCGTTTCTTGACCTCCTCCACGATCTTGGTGACCATGGGGTCGTCGGTCTCAAGACGGATGCCAAACTGCTGGGCCTTGTAAAGGATATTGCTGCGCCCGGAAAGGTCAGAGACCAGGATCCGCCGGGTATTCCCGACCAGCTCCGGGGCGATATGTTCGTAAGTGCGCGGCTGACGCATAACCGCGGAAACGTGCACCCCTCCCTTGTGGGCAAAGGCACTCCGCCCCACGTACGGCAAATAGCGCGGGTGAGGGATATTGGCGATTTCACAGACGTAACGGGAAACTTCCGTCAGTTTATGGAGGTTCTTTTTGGCCTCGGCCTCATACCCCATCTTGAGGAGCAGATTGGGGATGATGGAGCAGAGGTTGGCGTTCCCACAGCGCTCCCCAAAGCCGTTGATGGTCCCCTGGACCTGGACGGCCCCTTCAAGGACCGCCATAAGGGAGTTGGCTACGGCGCATTCGGTATCGTTGTGGGCGTGAATCCCCAGGCTCACCCCTTTGCCCAGCCTTTTTTTGACCTCCCGCATAATTTCTACGATTTCGTGCGGCAGCGTTCCCCCGTTGGTGTCACAGAGGACCAGGACGTCGGCCCCGGCCTCCCTGGCCTTTTTGAGGGTGGCCACGGCGTAGTCCCGGTTTTCCTTAAAGCCGTCAAAGAAATGTTCGGCGTCGTAAAAGAGTTTTTCGCAATGGGGCTTGAGATAGGCCACCGAGGCCTCGATGATTTCCAGGTTGCGTTCCAGCGTGGTTTTAAGGGCCTCTTTTACGTGGATATCCCAGCTCTTTCCAAAAATGGTAATGACCGGGGTCCGGGCTTCTATCAGGGCCCGCAGGTTGGTGTCTTCTTCCGGGCGTTTGCGCGGGTGGTGGGTACTGCCAAAGGCCGCTATTTTGGCGTGTTTGAACTTGATTTCCCGGACCTCGCGGAAAAAACGCGCGTCTTTGGGGTTTGAGCCAGGCCAGCCGCCTTCGATATAGTCGATCCCTAGCTCGTCAAGCTTCTGGGCCACCCTTAATTTATCTTCCACCGAAAGGTTGAAATCTTCGGCCTGGGTGCCGTCCCGCAAAGTGGTGTCGTAAAATTCTATCTTTCGAGGCATAAAAGACCCCTTAAGCCTTATTCTTCCTCTGGCTCACGATCAAGGCCAAAGGCTTCGTGCAGGGCCCGTACCGCAAGCTCCGTGTATTTCTCGTCGATGACGCAAGAGATCTTGATCTCGGAGGTAGAAATCATGTGGATATTGATCCCATGTTGGGCCAGGACTTCAAACATCTTGGCCGCGACCCCGGGGTGGGCCCGCATACCAGCCCCCACGATGGAGACCTTGGCGATCTCTTCAGCACCTTCTATCTTTTCAAGCCCCAGCTTTTCTGCCAGCCCTTCTACCAGCCTCAACGTCTTTTTAAAATCGGTCTTGGGTACGGTAAAAGTCATGTCTGCCCGCCCGTCAGGACGTCCGGTCTGGATGATCATGTCAACCACGATACCGGCTTCAGCAATGGGCCCAAAAATCTGAGCCGCTACCCCTGGCCTGTCAGGCACTCCGTAAAGGGAAATACGGGCCTCGTTACGGTTGTACGTAACCCCTGAAACAAGGACCTTTTCCATGGTTTCGTCCTCCTCCACCACCATCGTCCCCGGCTCGTCGGAAAAACTGGACCTTACGTGAACCGGCACCTTATAAATTTTGGCAAATTCCACCGAACGGATCTCCAAAACCTTGGCCCCCATGCTGGCCAGCTCAAGCATTTCGTCGTAAGAGATGCGCTTTATCTTGCGTGCCTTGGGCACGATGCGTGGATCAGCGGTATAGACCCCGTCCACGTCGGTAAAAATTTCACACACGTCTGCCCCCAAGGCGGCTGCGATGGCCACCGCCGTGGTGTCAGAACCTCCGCGACCAAGAGTTGTAATGTCCCCTCCTTCGGTGATGCCCTGGAACCCGGCAATGATGAGGATGTAGCCCTTTTTAAGTTCCTCAAGCATACGGTCGGTGGCGATATCACGGATACGGGCCTTGCCAAAAAGCTCGTCGGTCTTGATCGGAATCTGAAAGGCCACCAGGGCCTTGGCCGGATATCCCATGGCGTTTAAGGCCATGGCCAGCAGGGCGGAAGAGACCTGCTCACCGGTGGCCACCAGCATGTCAAGTTCCCGGGGGCTCGGCTCTTCTACCAGCTCGTGGGCCAGGTTCAGCAGACGGTCTGTCTCCCCGGCCATGGCAGAGACCACCACCACTACGTCGTGGCCTTCTTCCTTGTATCTGGCAATCCTTCTGGCCACGTTACGGATCCGCTCCAGATCTCCTACCGAAGTGCCTCCGTATTTCTGTACCACCAACATTTCTTAATCGTCCTCCTTCTTTCCACCCCACACCGGGTCTTCGCCAAAGTGTAAAAACCACCACTCTTCCGGGTCTGCCCCGCGGTCATTCGGGGCAAGATCAATGCGGTAGTGTTCGCAATATTCCATCAGCAGGGCGTAAGCCTCGTTAAGCCTCCGCATGGCCTCCTCGTCCCCGGCGTGATCCGGGTGCAACTTGGCGGCCAGCTTCCGGTAACGGGCCCTAATCTCGGCCCGGGAAGTCTGCACCGGAAGCCCCAAAAGGACCCGGGCTTCTTCGATTTTTTGCCACCGGTCACGCCCCATGGACCACCTTTGGAAAAGAGAAATGTAACCTAAATTGTAGTCTTTAACCAGCTATTGCCCAATGGGAATAGTGAGTAAGGGGACGAGACCCTTTTCTTTACCGGCCTCAAGTACAAAGAGCTGCCCCAGGAGGACAAAGGTTGATTTGGTGTTCAGGTCATAATCTGAAATGTAGAACCAGTGTCCCCGGTAACGGACCGCCACCGCGGCCTCTGCGGGGAAGGTTTGACTGACCCTCACCACGAAAAGGTCCCCCAGGAGCTCACGCCAATCAAAGGGGCGTCCGTCAGGATAACGGGTAAGGGTAATTTTTCCTTTCTTGAGGTCTGTTTCAGGGGGTATGACCCCGTGCGAGAGATAAAAAAGCACCCCGATCAAGGAGCGGGTCTGCAAGGTGATATAAAAATCGCTCTCAAGCGCCAGCTCCGGGGTGAAGGGGTAAAAACTGCGGGGTTTCAGGCCAAGTAGCTGGCGCCAAAGTTTCAGTTCCGGGGCCTTTTCCCCGGCGGGATGGACCTGAATACCGGCGTAGATCTTCTGGTCTATGTTGCGGTAGACGAAATCTATATATTTTTTGGCGTACAATTGTTGCATCAACCTGGCTATTTTCAAGAAATCCTCAAATTCAGGTTTGAGCTCCGGGGTGGGGCCGGAGGCGGTTGCCGCGTTTTCAAAATTTTGGATGCGCTGCACGCAAAGACGCAAGACGCGGTCCACCCGCCAGCCTGAATTAAGGAGCAAAATCAAGTGTTCGAGCGGAATGGGAGAGAGGAGCCGCTTTACGAACTGTTCGCCGTGGAGGGGAGAGAAGGAAATGGTAGGCTTTTCTGCATAAGAAAGACCAAGCCCCAGAGAATAAGTATCGGGATAGACTTCTTTGACTTCGGCCCCGGCGTTTGCCCCGGTTGAGAGGGAAAACTGGGTGGAAATATTGGTAATTTCAAGAAAGACCGGGTTGTCCCGGTAGCGCAGGCGTACCAAGTTGAGTAACATTTGTTCGTTAGCGGAAATCTGTACGGCGAGGTTGTAGTTGAAGCGAGCATCTTTGAGCGCCTTGGGCCCGACACTCGCACACCCCCCGAGCAGGAGCGCCAAAAAGAATACGAGGCCGATCAGCATGGCCCTTTATTTAGCAAAGCTTGTTTTGCTTGTTCAAGTTCTAATTCTGTCCCTCTTGGGCGCCCAGGCCATGGCCCAGTCTGCCGGCCATCTTCCTCTCCCTGAACGGGCCAAAGACCTGCGCTACCTTGAGAAGGACCCGGCCAAGCGAAAGGCCTTTTTTGAGGCCCAGAAAAAACTCCTTTCTCGCCTCTTAAAGGAACTCCAAGGCCTTAAGCCCAAAGATAAAAAGGCCCAAAAAACCCTTAAAGAAGCCCAAGAACTTTTGGAAAATCTCCCCTTTCTCTGGCAAAAAATCGAATTCGAAGCAGGGCAAAAATTGCCGCCCGCCCTTACTCTTCCCCCTCTTCCCAAAAAGGCGCCCGGGCTTTCAGATCTTAAAGAATTCGTGGATTTCGGTTTCCAGTTAAACCACCAGATAGAGACCCTGAAAGGAAAAAGGGAGCTTGAAAAAGAAGAGCTTGACCGCCTGGAAAAAACCCTGGAAGAGGTCTTCCGCAACTATCTTCTCCTGGCCCAGAAAGGACCCAGCCCCGAAGCCTACCTGAAACTCGCTGAACTCCTGAACCTTCAGGCCCGATACGCCCTGGCCAAGCTTGAATTAGAACGTACCGCAGAACGCCTAAATCAGCTTATAAGCCTGGAAAACGACTGGGAAAAGGACCTCGCAATACTTTACGAGAAAGTCAAGATCCGCCCCAAAGAAGTAGCCGAGCTTAAAAAGGAAATCGAAAAGACAGAGAAGGACCTGGAAAATCTGAAAAAAACCAACCAGGCCCTCAGGGAAGAGCTGGCCCGAAAGCTGGCCCTGCTTGAAATAAGGCTTACCAAACTGCACTCCTCTCAAACCCCCTACAAGAGAAAGTTCTACGAAACAAGAAAAGACCTTTACGAAACCCGTACCAAAATCCTTGAGGTACAAGAAGATATCCTCGGTCTCAAGCTCAAGCGGGCGAAGTTTTGGTACGACTTTGCCGCTGTCAGGGCCAAGCTCCCCGTGAAAGAAAGGCCTCACCGGCTGGAAGACTATGAGACGCAACTTGAGGCCTTAAAGGCCCAGGAACAGAACCTGGTTTTCCGCCTCAACTACCTTGAAGAAAAGACCGCCCTCATAAAGGGAAACCTTCGCTTCTACCAGGAAGAGCGGGCCCAAAAGCCCAAAAACTATCTGGGTCTCCTGATAAAAGAAAGCCAAGACCTCCTTGCTACCCTAAATACCCTGAAAAACCTCCTTCAAAAAAAGAAGGAGGCCCTGCGCACCCTGATCTTTGAAGAAGAAACCCTGCTCTTTCTCTGGAAATCACACCTGAGCCTCTGGCAGCGGGGATTCAACCGGTTTAAAAAGATTTACCAGCGCAGTGCCACCACCGTGAAGGCCATACTCTATTACCCCCTCTGGAAATCAGGAGAGACCACTTTTACCGTACTTAGCTTTTTCAAGCTCGTCTTCGTCCTTACCGTGGGGCTCATCGTCCTCAAGTTGATCCGCCGGAGGATCGAACGGTTCCTGGTCAAACATCTGGGCATGGCCCCCGGCGTGGTGAACTCCCTTTCCACCCTGAGCTATTACCTTATGATCTGCCTGCTTGCCCTGGTGGCCCTTTCAACCGCCGGGATCAATATGAGTCAGATCGCCCTCATCTTCGGGGCCCTTTCGGTGGGAATCGGTTTTGGGCTGCAGACCATCGCCAACAATTTTGTCTCCGGTATCATCCTCCTTTCCGAACGGAGTATCAAAGTGGGGGACCTGGTCCAGTTTGAAGACGGCACCATCGGCGTGGTCAAAAAGATCAATATCCGCAGCACGGTTATTCGCACCTTCGACGCCCTGGAAATCATCGTCCCTAACTCAGAATTTATCTCCCAGCGCATTTCCACCTGGACTTACGATGACGACTGGCGCAGGATCTTGATTCCTTTTGGCGTGGCTTACGGGACCGACCCTGAAAAAGTCCGCGAAGTGGCTACTAAAGCCGCACGTTCCGTACCCATTACCCGGGAAGACCCAGCCCATCCCATAAGGGTTCGGTTTGTCGGTTTTGGTGAAAGCAGCCTTGACTTTGAGCTGGCCGTCTGGATCAGACAATCGGAGGTCAACCGGGCCATGACGGGTATCAAAAGTGATTATTACTACGCCCTCCATAAGGCCTTGACCGAGGCCGGCATCGAAATCCCCTTCCCGCAGCGAGATATTCATTTGCGCAGCATCTACCCAGAAGCCCTTAAAGGGCTTTCCAAAATCGTCAAAGGAGAAGGACCATGAGGGTGGGCTTTGGTTTTGACGTACACCGCCTGGTCCAAGGCCGCAAACTCATCCTTGGCGGGGTAGAGATCCCTTACGAATACGGCCTCCTGGGCCATTCTGACGCCGACGTGGCCACCCACGCCCTGATCGACGCCCTGCTTGGGGCGGCAGGCCTGGGCGATATCGGCGAGCATTTTCCGGATACCGACGAACGTTACCGGGATGTCTCAAGCCTTGAACTGCTCAAAGAGACCATGCAGCTCCTGAAAAAAGAAGGCCTGGTACCCCTCAACGCTGACCTCACCATCGTTTGCGAAAGACCAAAGCTCAAACCCTACAAAGACCAGATGCGCCAACGGCTGGCCCAAGCCTTGGGCCTGTCTCCCTTTCAAGTAAACATCAAGGCCAAAACCACCGAAGGCCTTGGATTTACCGGCCGCCAAGAAGGCATCGCCACTTACGCCGTGGTCCTGCTTGACCATGCCGCTTAAGGAAGAGGAAGTCAAAAGGGTTCCAGAAAGCCCGGGGGTTTACCTCTTTAAGGGGGACAAAAACGAAGTTTTGTACGTGGGCAAGGCCAAAAATTTGCGCCGTCGCCTTCAAACCTATCTAAGGGCTGACCTTCCCTATAAAACCCAGGTCCTACTGGCCAAGACCAAGAGCTTTGAGACCATCGTCACCCGGAGCGAGAAAGAGGCCCTGGTGCTTGAGGCCAACCTGATAAAAAAACACCGGCCCCGCTACAATGTAATCTTAAGAGACGATAAAGCTTACCCCCTTTTGCGCCTTTCGGTTCAGGAAAAGTTTCCCGGACTTACGGTGGTAAGGCGCAAAAGAAAGGACAAGGCCCTCTATTTTGGCCCGTACCCTTCGGCGGGAGCGGTGCGACAGACACTCAAATTTTTGACCCGCCTTTTCCCGGTCAGGCGTTGCAGCAACGCCGAATTCAGACGCCGGGAGCGTCCCTGCCTTTACCATCAGATCGGCCGCTGCCCCGCCCCCTGTGTGGGGCTAATCGGCGAAGAAGAATACCGTCAGATTGTAGAAGGAGCGATCTCTTTCCTCAAGGGACAGACCAGGCAGGTCCTCAAGAGGCTTGAGGCGGAAATGCGTGAAGCCGCTGAAAAGCTTGAATTTGAAAGGGCGGCGGCTATCAGGGACCGCCTTCAGGCCATCCAGAAGACCGTTGAATCCCAGGCGGTCAACCTGGCGGAAGAAATAGATCTGGACGTCTTTGCCCTGGCCAGAGAAAGGGAAAAGGTCTCCGGGGTGGTCCTCTTTATCCGGGCCGGTGCCCTGCTGGGTAAAAAGAGTTTTCATTTGAGCCGGACCAACGGGGACGAAGAAGTACTTTACGCCACTTTAATCCAGCAATTTTATGACGAAGGAAAATATATACCCGACGAAGTTCTCCTGCCCTGTGAACCAGAAGGCCGGGAATTGCTGGAAGAGTGGCTAAGCGAGCTGGGGGACAAAAAAGTCCGCCTCAAAGTCCCCAAACGCGGCATACGCAAAGAACTGGTCCAGATGGCCCTTAAAAACGCCCGGGAAGCCCTGGCGGCCCGGCTGGCCGGGGAAAGACCTTTTGAAGAGCTGGCCGAAGAACTGGTGGCGCGCCTAAGACTTCGCCATTTCCCCCGGCGCGTGGAAGGTGTTGATATTTCCAATATTCAGGGAGAATTGCCGGTGGGCGTGGTGGTCTCTTTCCTGGACGGGGCCCCGGACAAGGAATACTATCGGCGTTATCATATAAAAACCGTAACCGGCCCTGACGATTACGCCATGATCTACGAAACGGTAAAACGTCACCTGAAACACGCCGTTGAAGAGGACAGGCTCCCGGACCTTATGCTCATTGACGGAGGCAAAGGGCAACTCCAGGCCGCTTTGGCCGCCGCCGAAGAACTGAACCTCAAGGACAAGGTCGACTTCGTGGCCCTGGCCAAAGAAAGACAGGGAGAGGGAGAAAAAATCTATCTCCCCCAGCGTAAAAATCCCCTTACCCTGGCCCGGCACAGCGAGCTTTTGCGTTTCTTACAAAGGGTAAGGGACGAAGCCCACCGATTTGCCCTGGCCTCTCACCGGAAACGGCGCTCCAAAGCCGCCTTCAGATCGGTGCTCGAAGAAATCCCGGGGGTGGGCCCCAAAAGGAAACAGACCCTTTTAAAACATTTCGGTAGTCTCGAAAATATCGCCCGGGCCAGCGAAGAAGAGATCGCCTCTCTCCCTGGCTTTAACCGCAAACTTGCGGCCCAGATCAAAAAACACCTCGCCCAAACGGAGTTTAGACATGAACATCTTTGAGGTCCCTTTCGAAGAAATACTGGCGGAATCGGTAAAAACCCACGGGCACCTGTGCCCAGGCCAGGTGCTGGGCGTCCGGTTAGCTTTACTGGGCTTGAGGCTGATCGGCATTACGGACCCAAAAGGAAACGACCGAAAAAAATTCCTGGTCTTTGTGGAAATTGACCGCTGCGCCACCGACGCTATCCAGTCAGTTACCGGGGCCAGCCTTGGCAAGAGGTCTCTAAAATTTTTTGACTACGGGATCATGGCCGCTACCTTTTATCACCTCGAAACCGAGAAGGCCTTTCGCATCCTGGCCCGGGAGGAGGCCCGGGAGCTGGCAGGTAAATATTTTCCGGAGATCCCGGACAAATACCGCCGCCAGCTGGAGGCCTACCGGGTTATGCCTGAAGAAGAACTCTTTGAAATACAGGAGGTGAGGGTAAACATTTCTCCCTTTGATCTTCCTGGGCGGCCTCAAAAACGGGTCCAGTGTGCGGTCTGTGGTGCCTGGGTACAGGACGGACGCGAAATAGAAAGACAGGGGCGTCTCCTATGCCGCCCCTGCGCCCTGGGTGCTTACTTCAAGCCCCTTGGTCTCACCCCAAAGGCGCGCTAGCTCCGTAAGAAGGGAAAGGGTCAAGAGTTCCGGGTTGAGATTGGCCTCAAGGCCGGGGAAAATTTTCATGATCTTTTGGCTGGCAGCGGGGATAAACGCCCGGGGCGGCCTTGCGGGAAGGAGTGTGGGGTAAGCGCAAAGCCCCAGATAAGATAACCAGGCGCGCCGCAACCACAAAAGTACCAATTCCCAGAAGAGGGGTTGTTCCTCTTTCAAGGCCGCAATGGCCTCGGCCATGTTCACCAAATAAGAAGGACGCCCCGCTGAGACGGCCTGGACGAAACGAAAAAGCTCTTCCAGCATGCCTTTCTCCGCCAGCCGCAAAGCGCGGCCCAGACTCCCTTCAGCCAACACCGCCAGCCCCTCTGCCTCCTCCGGGAGTTTCTCGAAACGCTCAATAAGCAACTCCTTAAGCACTGAAGAGGAAAGGGGCCTGAACCTGACCAGCTGGCAGCGGGAAACGATGGTGGGGAGGATGGCTTCCGTGGTCTGGGCCAGCAAAACGAAGAGGGTGTAAGGAGGTGGTTCTTCTAAAGATTTGAGCAGGGCGTTGGCGGCCTCCCGGGTCAAAAGCTCAGCCTGGGGTAGCAATATTAGCCGCCTTTGCCCCTCCAGAGGTTGAAAATAAAGCTTTCCCTCCAGGGCCCTGATCTGTTCGATCTTAATGTTCTTGCCCTGGGGGGCCAAAATTTCGACATCCGGATGGACCCCCCGCAAAAACTTACGACAGGGAAGACAGCTCTTACAAAAACGGCCCTCTAAGCAGATAAGGCGCCCGAAAAAGGAAAGGGCCGTGGTCTCACGCCCCACTCCGGGAGGTCCCACAAACAGGTAAGCGTGGGGCAGACGCCCTGAAGAAATGGCCTTTTCTAACAAAAAAAGGGCCCTTTCCTGCCCCCTGATCTCTTCAAAAGAAAGGGCCTTTAGGGATAATTCCGACATGGCGCCTCCCAGATGCGGGCCCCCAGGTTGCCGAATTTTTGGCAAATGGCCTCGTAACCCCTTTTGAGATGGTAAATATCTGAGATCTCGGTAATTCCTTCTGCCCCCAGGGCCGCCAGGATCAAAGAGGCACTGGCCCTCAAATCGGTGGCCTTAACCGGAGCGGCCTGAAGTCTTTTAACCCCCTGAATTACCGCCACCCGCCCCTCAACCGTGATATTGGCCCCCAGGCGGCATAGCTCTTCCACGTGGAGGAAACGATTTTCAAATATGGTTTCCACGATCACGGAAGTGCCCTTTACGGTGCTTAATAAGGCCATGGCCTGGGCCTGCAAATCCGTGGGGAAACCCGGGTAGGGAGCGGTGCGGATTTTGACTGGTTTGAGTTGCTTGCCCCGTTGGGACCGGATTTGGTCCCCGTCAACTTCAATCTTGAGGCCAATTTCCCTGAGGGTGGCAATCACCGTTTCTAAATGGGCGGGTTCGGCCTTTTTCACCACGATCTCGCCCCCGGTAATGCCCGGGGCCATAAGATAGGTACCGGCTTCGATACGATCCGGGATTATGCTCACCTTGGTGGGAGAAAGTTCCTTTACCCCTTCGATAACCAGGGTTTCCGTGCCCAGACCTTCAATTTTGGCCCCCATTTGCTTTAACATGGCCCCCAGGGCCACTATTTCCGGCTCTCGTGCGGCGTTGCGGATAACCGTGCGACCACGGGCCAAAACCGCGGCCATCATCAGGTTTTCCGTGGCGGTAACCGAGGGAAAATCAAATATTATTTCGGCGCCGGAGAGACCACGCCGGGGGGCACGGGCCATGATGTAACCGTGTTCGATACGGATCTTGGCCCCCATCAGCTCTAAACCCTTGCGGTGAAAGTCAATCGGTCGCTTCCCGATGGGGCACCCCCCGGGCAAAGCCACCTGGGCACGCCCGTGTCGAGCCAGCAGCGGACCCAGGACCAATACTGAGGCCCGCATCCGGGAAACGATTTCGTAAGGGGCCTGGGTATCTTGCGCTTTGCTGGTATCCACGTAAAGGACTTCGTTGGTGGTTTCGTACTGGGCCCCCAGACGGCACAGGAGATCGAGCATGGTCTGGACGTCAACAAGCCAGGGGACGTTGAAAAATTGGTATTCTCCAGGGGCCAATAACGTGGCCGCTAGCGCCGGAAGGGCCGCGTTTTTGGCCCCGGAAATGGTAACCTCCCCTGAAAGTTTGTGCCCCCCTTCCACAAAAAGACAGCTATTTTCTAGCATAAAACAAGCCCCATACTCAAAAACTTCTTTTCATAGTAAGTCAAATATCTTCCCTCCGTCACGGCAAGTATACGCCACCAAAAATTGGGATCCGTTCCTATTTTTAGGTACATCCTCAAAAAATCACCCCCAATTTTTCCAAAATAAAAGGTCCTCCCCAGGATTTGCGACCACCAAAAATTGGGATCCGTTCCCAATTTTTAGATATCCCGCCAGGCCAATAAAAAACATAAAAACTTCCTTATTGGGTACGGTCACAGATATTTGCGCGGAAAATTGGGATCCGTTCCTATTTTTTGTACCGGATGTCAAAAAGGCCTCCTATTTTTTTCAAAAAACACGGCTTCTATGCTGGGTTCCGTATGGACAAAAATTGGGATCCGTTACCAATTTTGAATACGGATATGTTTTGTTTTTTTATTTGCAGTTGGCTTTTTGGGCCACCAGAACCCGCTCGTAGCCCAAAAGGTCTTTTTCGAAGCGGTATTGATAACCCAAGCTCTGGGCCAGAGAAGCTACCCGCTCTTTCTGGTTAAAGCCTATTTCTAAAATAACCAAACCCCCCGGGACAAGAAATTTAGGGGCCTCTTCTAAGGTCTTTGTGATATAGAAAAGACCCTCTTCTTCGGCCAGCAAGGCCTCAGGGGGCTCATGATATTTAACCTCAGGAGACAATTCTTCCCATTCTTCCGGGGCAATATAGGGAGGATTACTAATGACGGCCTGAAAAAGGGGCTTTTCTTTTATGGGGCTAAACCAGTCCCCACCAATAAGATAAACCCGGTCAGCAAGGCCTAGCTTTTTACGGTTAAGGCAGGCATAGCCTAAAGCCCTGAGGCTTTTTTCAACCCCGAAAATTTTTAAAAGAGGATTTTCCAGCGCCAGGGTTAAAGAAACGCAACCTGAACCTACGCCAAGCTCTAAGAGCCTGGCCTCTTCTTTAAAGATACGCAGGACCACTTCCACCAAAATTTCCGTTTCCGGACGCGGAATAAGGACCCCCGGGCCAACTTTGAAGGTCCGCCCGTAAAACTCGACCTCTCCGAGCACGTAGGCCAGGGGAATCCCCCGGGCCCGCCTTTTAAGAAGGGACCAAAAGTCCCCCTCCACCGCTTCAAGCTCTTTCTCAGGG
>DROK01000171.1 GCA_011321895.1 Thermodesulfatator atlanticus | reverse complement strand
CATATTCGATGCCATAAGGCCAGAAGGTTTGAATTTCTATGGAAAATCTTGTTATTAGCGGCGTTTTCTGTGCTTTTGAGTAATTCGGTGAAAGCCCAATGTGAGTCTTGCCATCCACTAGAAGTGGCCACCTACTTTCATGTTCCTTATGAAAATCATCAATGTAATGACTGTCATGAACAAAAAAGCAATATTTCTAACGAAGATGAGGTTGATTTAAATAAAGTAAAATGGTTTGATCATGGCCAGCTATTTGATGGTGTTTCTTATATCCTTATTCCCAGGCCCAGACAGGATAAAGTATTGGTTTTCTATGTTCCCGAGTTGAACAAAAAGTTTGTTTTAAATCCACTAAATGCCAAAGTTCTTTCTTATTCATATCAACCAGTATTAATTAAAAAGGTTGAAACTTGTGGGATAGAAAATGGAATCTGGTGGGAGGCTAATATTTGTGTTAAATCAAATCAACCTGTTGAATTAGAAATCTCTTGCAGCAACCTTTACGAACAGAAGGATTATTGGTCTTCTTTCCATCAAGTTACATTAGCTGGACTTGAAAAAGATAAAACCTATAAATGTTTAGTGAGAGCTAGGACCATCATGGGCCAGGAAGTGGAAAGAATTTTTCAGTTTAAGGTTATTAAACAAGATTCTCCACCCCTGCCCAAAGCCAATAATGTTAGCGTATTCCTTTATCGTTTAGAAGGAAATGACAATTTGTTTGTTTCTGTTAATACAGATGGTTTTATCGACTGGAAATTGGGGGAATTACCCGGTGAGCCCAGACTAATAAGCGCCCAAAATAGTTCTAAACACCATGAAGGAAATTTAAATGTTTCCCCGAATCTCTGTTATCGGTGTCATACAGACCACAAATATAAAATAAATCATCCTATGAATGTCCCTCTCAAAGAAAACATGAAAAAAACAGATCTTCCCCTATATAATGGTTTGATTACCTGCCTTAGCTGCCACGAGCCACACGTAGCCAAAAGGCCTTATCTCTTGCGTAAAGAAAGTACAGGATTATGCTTATCCTGCCATGATGATCGTTACTATAAATAGATTTTTTAGCCCTTAAGATCCATTTCTATTATTTTGAAGAATTTTTTGAAGGGCGTACCTTTGGCACCTTTTTTAAAGTGTCAGGGGTGCAATAACAAGAGGACGTCTTGGTGAGGATCTCCCCTAGGCCATTATCAAAAGGTCTTCTTTTCTTCGTTCTCCTTTCCTTTCTCTTTCTTTTCTTGGCTCTCTTACTCTATTTGTTTCGTGACACCTTGGTTTTATGGGCCTTTCAAAAGACTTTGAGGGACGCCGGGCTAAATTTTTCCTGTAAGGCTTTAACTGTAAAGGATGGCCACTTTTACTTCCGGGGGCTTTACCTTGGTGACCCGGCCTTTGAACTATGGGCCGAAGAAGGGGCTATTTACCCGTCCTTTAAAGAAAAGGGGGTCTTACTTTTCCTCAAAAATTTTGAAGGGAGGTATGATCTCCTTTTCCCGGCCAGGGGTCTTACTCCCCCCAAATATCTTTTGGCCCTGCAGCTTGAAAACGGAAAACTGCTTCTGGAGGGCAAGCCTTCCTACCAGGTGAGACTTAAAAGACTTAAAATCACGGGACTTAAGGCGTTTTTTGGGGCTTTTAAAGCAAAAGAGGCCCTGGCTTTTATAGATAAAAACCCCAAAACCCCGAAAACGTCTTTTCTTCCCAAAGAAAAAGACGAGTTTTTCGGGGCGGTCAAACTCGACGTGAAGGTTGACCTGGCCCGCCTTCCTCACTGGCTTAAAAAGGACCTTTTTGCCTCCAAAGGGGTCCTGAAACTTGAGCTTTTTCTTGATCCGAAAGATGAGGGGGTTTCTTTCAAAGGCCGGGCGTCCCTCACTGATCTTAGCCTTGATTTTCCCAAGCTAAATTTTTCCCTGGCAGGGGAAGGTTCTTTTTCCGGCTTCTGGCAGAGAGAAAAGGGCAGCTTCTGGGCCCAGGGCTGGGCCCTCTTTGAGCCACCTGTTTCCCTGGCCTACCGCCTGGAAGGGAGATTGTTACCAGAGGCCCTTGCCCTTGAACGATTAAAACTTTCCTTGGCCGCTGGGCCTCCTTTTTTCGCCTCTTTGGCAAATTCCCTGGGGGCCAAGATAAAGGGTGAGCTTTTAGGCTCGGCCGAAATCTTTCCTCAAAATGAGCGCTTTCAGGCAGAATTGGTTTTAAGACAAGGTGGTTTTGCCCTTTCAGAAGACAGGGTAGGGGAGGGAATGGACCTTGAGGCCAAAATCCGGGGAGGTCTCTCCAAAGACCTGTTCTTAAAGGGAGAGGTTCTTCTCAGAAGGGGTGAATTCTTTTGGGCCCCCTGGTACTACGCCCTTGAAAGACCTTTGCGTTTCTCTTTCAACCTCCTCAAAAAGGGAAGAAGTCTTTTCGTATCAAGCCTTAAAGTAAACGGCCCTTTCACCGCCGAGGTGGAAGGGCTTGAGGTGTACCCGCAATGGAGCTGGCCTCATAAGGCGGCTTTAAAGCTTAAAATGGAAGATTTCTGGGGCCCTCTGGTGGCTGAACCTTTCGGGGAGGAGTATCCCTTCCTTTCCAGGACCAAGCTCTCGGGCAGCCTTTTTCTGCGTCAACAAAAAAGGGTTATAAACGCTTACTTTTCCGGGAGGCTTGGTTTCGGTCCTCATCAATTTGAGGGGCTAAGACTGGCCGGGGCCTACGATCTTTCCGGAAGCTGTAAGGACTTTTCCCTTTCCTGGGCTGAGGTAAAAAGCCCTGTGCTCCTTTTGGGACCTCTTGAACTTGAGGGAAAGACCTGCCCGCCAAAGCTTTTTTTAGAGCCTTTTTCTTGGTCCCTCTTTAGAGGAAACCTTGAGAGCAGTGGTGGGGCGGGTGATATTGGGCAAAAGACCTTTTTCCTCAAAGAAACAGAACTGAAAGGCTTGCGACCGGACCTTCCCCCGCCCTGGAAGCCTCTTTCGCCGGAAATTTCCGGGCATTTCACCCGCGTCACTTTTGCAAAGGGCCGTCTTGAAGGAAAAGGCCTCTTGAAAGTAAGACTTGCCGGAGGGGAGCTCATCATAAAAGATTTCTTTTTCGAGCCGGGGGTCCTCCCTCGTTACGGTGGTGATATCACTTTTTCAGGCCTTGATCTTACCCTCCTTTCAAAGGCCTTGGGTTTTGGCCTTATCACCGGTCGTCTGAGAGGAAAGGTGCGCCACCTGGTGATGGTAGGAAAGCTTCCGGCAAGCTTTGAGCTCTGGCTTGAAGACGACCCGTCCTATCGTGGCAAGAGGCGCATCAGTCTTAAGGCGGTGCGCCAGATGGCCGAGCTTGGTGGGGGAAGAGCCACCCTTTTGGTCCCCTTTGCCAAGAGCCTGCGCTATCAGCGTTTGGGCCTTTACTGCCGGCTGGAAAACGACGTTTTCTACCTGAAAGGATTGATCAAAGAGGGAGGCAAGGAATATCTGGTCAAAGGCCCTAAACTTTTCGGGGTAGATGTGATAAATCAAAACCCAGGCGGAGCCATCAGTTTCAAAGAAATGGTAAGACGCCTGAAACGCGTTATGGAGGAGAGCGATGAAAAGGAGCCATCTTAAAAAATATTACCTGGTCCTGGTGGCTTTGCTGCTCATTTCCTGCGTCACGATTAATATCTACTTTCCCGCAGCGGAGGTCGAGAAGGCGGCCAAAGAGATATCCGAAGAGGTCCGGGGCCTTAAAGAAGAAAAAGCCCCGGAAAACTCGCCCGCCCCACCTGAAAATTCCTCTTTGCGCTTGGGGCCAGGGGTAGCTTACGCCCAGCAGGAACTTACCGTCTCAAACGCCTCCATCAGACAGCTTAAGGCCCGTCTTAAGGCCCGTTACCCCAAACTCAAACCTTATATGACCAAAGGCATAATCGGTGAAGGGGCAGACGGCTTTTTGGTGCTGAAAGATCCTCAGGCCTTAAGCCTCAGGGAGAGGGCGCAGGTCAAGCGTCTGCTAGAGGCCCAGAACCGGGACCGGGCGGCCCTTTACCGGGAGGTTATGAAGGCCTTAGGGGTAGCTCCTCGCGATCTCCCGCGGATTCAGAAGATTTTTGCCAAAGAATGGCAGCGCACCGCTCCCGCAGGCACCTGGGTTGAGGTATCCCCTGGGAGGTGGGTACGCAAATGAAAAAAAGACTGCGCCTTGTCTTTATGGGCACCCCCCAGTTTGCCGTGCCCATCCTTGAGGCCCTTATCAAAAGCGGCGAAGAGATTCTGGCCGTTGTCACCCAGCCGGACAAGCCCGCGGGTCGCGGCAAGAAGTTGACTCCACCACCGGTGAAGGTGCTGGCAGAAAAACATGGCCTTCCCGTGCTTCAACCCTCGAAAATAAAAGACCCCGCCTTTTTGGCCAAACTCAAAGAGGCCTCCCCTGACGTTATCGTGGTGGCGGCGTACGGGAAGATTCTTCCCAAAGAAGTGCTTGAGATCCCCAAGTTTGGTTGTATTAACGTCCACGCCTCACTCCTTCCCAAATTCCGGGGAGCCGCCCCTATCAATTGGGCTATTATCGCCGGGGAGAAGGAAACCGGGGTCACCATCATGCAGATGGACGAAGGCATGGACACCGGCGACATCCTCCTTATGGAAAAGATCCCCATCGAAGAAGGGGAGACCGCCGGCACCCTCCACGACAAACTCTCTTCCCTCGGAGCCAAGCTCATCGTCAAAGCCCTAAACCTGCTCAAGGAAGGGAAACTCACTCCCAGAAAACAACCCGAAGAAGGGGTTTCCTACGCACCCATGCTCAAAAAAGAAGACGGGCTCCTTGATTTCAGCCGTCCGGCAACAGAGCTTGCCAACCTCATAAGGGGCCTTGATCCCTGGCCCACCGCTTACGCCTATTTCCGGGGGAAACTCATCAAATTTTTCCATCCCCGGGCGGAAAAGGGCCCATCTCAGGGTGAGCCCGGGGAGATCCTTGGCCTTGATGAAGAAGGTTTTCTCCTTATAGGTACCGGGGAAGGGGTGCTCGGGGTAAAAGAAGTCCAGCTTGAGGGGAAGAAAAGGATCTCGGCCGAAGAATTCGTAAGGGGCTACCGCCCGGCCCCGGGCGAGAGGTTTAGCCCCAAGCCCTAGGCCGGGATATTCCTCCCGGTGGTGGTCATGGCCAGCTGACAATGAAGGATCCCTTTGAGGGATTTTATCCGGTCAGCCAGGTCCTGAATTTCCTTGGCCTTTCCCTTTACGATGATCACCTCCAGACAATGGTCATGATCAAGGTGTACGTGCTGGGTGGAAATGATCTCCTCGTGGTGGTCGTGCTGAATATCTATCAGCCGGTCGGTTAACTCCCTTTTGTGGTGGTCATAAACGTAGGTGATGGTCCCGATGACTTCTTTATCACTTTCTCGCCATTCTTCTTCCACCAATTTTTCCCGGATGAGGTCCCGAATGGCTTCAGAACGATTGGTATAGTGTTTGCGGGCAATGTAACGGTCAAACACCTCGAGCAACTTGACCGGCATGGAGACCCCGAAGCGGTAAAGCTCACCCATCCTCTCCTCCGTATTGTCTAAATCTCTTTCCAAAATAAGATTAATTATCGCTCTTGGGAAGGGGGCATCCCCTTGTCAAACCCCGTACCTTTTGTTATCCGTGGGCAAATCTAAAGGAGGAAGTAATGAGTGAAAAAGAGCGAGTCAAGCGTCAGATATTAAGGGCGCTGAAGCGGCGACCCATGAGCTTCTGGGAACTTATAAATTATCAGGACTCCCATCTGGTGACTTTTTTTGAGGTGGTGAAAGAGCTTTTAGAAGAGGGGATTATCGCCCAGGAAGACAAAGTCCTTAAACTCAAAAAGGACGTAGCCCTGCATCCCCTGGAAGACACGACGTGTTCCTGCTGCGGGCAAGGGGTGGAAATAAAGGGGTTTTTTGAGGAGATCTACCGCAAGTTCCTCGAAATTTCCGGTAAGAGGCCTCTGCCCACCAGTGACTATGACCAGGGCTTTATCCGCCCGGTGGATACCGTAAAACGGGTGGCTTACCTCTACCAGCGGGGAGATCTTGAAGAGAGCGAAATTTTTGTGCTCGGAGATGACGACCTCTTTTCCGTGGTGGCCACCCTTACCCGCATGCCCAAAAGGGTGGTGGTAGTGGAAATAGACAAGAGGCTTAATGATTTTTTACGTTCTTACGCTGAGAAAGAAAAAATTAATAACCTTGAAGTTTATGATTACAACGTAATTGAAGAATTACCTAAGGAATTTCACAAAAAGTTTGACGTCTTTGTCACCGACCCGGTGGAGACCAAAAAGGGGCTCAAGCTCTTTGTGGGGCGTTGTCTTGAGGCCTTAAAGGGGCCGGGGGCTGCGGGTTATATGGGTTTCACCCACCGGGAGGCCTCTTTGCGTAAGTGGTTTGAGTTTGAGAAGTTTATGTTGAACGCAGGCCTGGTGGTAACCGATATTTTACGGGATTTCACCACCTACCCTGAGAGGGAAAACCGCTGGGAGGATTTTTACCGCACGTACGAGATCATGAAGAAGATGGAACTTCCCCTCCCGGAGGTGGACTGGTACAAATCCTGTCTGGTGCGGTTTGAAGTTATAGAAGGGCCGACCCTTCCTCCTTTCGAGAAGCCCCGGGATCTAAAAGAGCTCTATTTTGACGACGAATCCTGGGCCACGCCGCTGCCATCCTTCATGGAGAAGGAAGAGGTCACTTAGAAAGCCTTATTTTGACGGCCCGGGCGTGGGCGGAAAGCCCCTCAAGTTCTGCCAGGTGGATGACCGCTCGGGCCTCCTCCGCCAGGGCCTCTTCGGAGTAAGCGATCAGGCTAAGTCTTTTCTGGAACACGTGTACCCCCAGGGCCTGGGCGTAGCGGGCGCACCCCATGGTTGGCAACACGTGGTTGGCCCCGGCCACGTAATCTCCTATGGCCTCCGGGGTAAAATGCCCCAAAAATATGGCCCCGGCGTGTTTTATCAGGGGCAGTAAGCGGTAAGGGTCGGTAACGCACAGCTCCAGGTGTTCGGGGGCGATTTCGTTGGCCAGAAAGCAGGCTTCTTTTAGGTCTTCGACCAGAAAAATGGCCCCGTTTTCTTTAAGGGCCTTTTCGGCGATGGCGCGCCGGGGCAGTGGTTTCAGCTGTTTTTCCACTTCTTTTAAGACCTTTTTGGCCAGTTTGTTAGAAGTGGTAATGAGTATTGCTGTGGCCAGGGGGTCATGTTCGGCCTGGGAGAGGAGGTCAGCTGCCAAAAAGGAAGGGCTAGCGGATTCGTCTGCGATGATAAGGATCTCACTGGGGCCAGCTATCATATCAATGCCCACGGCGCCGGCCAGGATCTTTTTGGCGATGGTGACGTAGATATTGCCCGGGCCACAGATTACGTCTACCCGGGGGATGGTCTCGGTCCCGTAGGCCAGAGCCGCGATAGCCCAGGCGCTTCCTGCCCGGTATATTCGGTCAACCCCGGCCTCACGGGCCGCTACTAAAAGGGCCGGGTGGAGCTTTCCCTCCCGGTTCGGAGGTGAGACCATGACCAGGTTAGAGACCCCGGCTAGCTTGGCCGGGACCGCCCCCATGATCACGGTGGAGACCAGGGGGGTCTCTCCGCCTGTGCCTCCGGGGACATAAAGGCCAGCAGAATCCACGGGGCGAACGAGCTGCCCCAAAAGGGCCCCGTTTTCCCGGGTCTCAAACCAGGAACGGTCCTTCTGTTTTTCGTGAAAGGCCTTCACGTTGGCGATGGCCAGCCTTATGGCGCCAAGGGTTTCCGCGTCTACCTTTTGGTAGGCAAGTTCTATTTCAGCGGGGGAAACCACAAGATCTTCCCGGGAAAAGGTGGGGCAGTCGAATTTACGGGTGTACTGGATAAGGGCTTCGTCTCCCCTTTCTTTTACGGCGTTGATGATCTGTTTCACCTCTTTTTCGTACTCTTCCGGGTAAAAAAACCGCTCTTTTAGTTTCTTTAAGAAGGATTTCCCTTCCTCTTCGGTGGTCTTTAAAAGGCGCATGTTACCTCCCCAAAACCTGGAAAATGACCCTTCTGCGGCGGGGGCGGTTGTCAAAATCAAGGAGGACGATCTGTTGCCAGGTCCCCAAAATCAGCCGCCCCTCAGCCACGGGGATACAGAGCGAGGGTTTCATCAGGGCGGCCCGGACGTGGGAGAACCCGTTTCCGTCTCCCCAGGCCTTATCGTGTTCGTACGGAATATCTTCCGGGGCTATTTGGGCAAGCGCCCGGCAGAGGTCTTTTAGTACCCCGGGTTCGTATTCGATGGTGGTGACCGCCGCGGTAGAGCCGGGAACGTGGACCAGAAACTGCCCTTCTTTTACGGCGCTCAGGCGTAAAAATTCCTCCGCCGCCGGGGTGAGGTCGTGGATATCACAAAACCCCTGGGTTTTGAGGGTTAATTCTTTAGTTTTGATGATCATTTTTGGGCCTCTTTCAGGATTTTTTGCCAATTCTTCTGGGCCTCTTCGTAAAAATCCCGCCCCGCAAGATCGTTTATCACCACTGCGGGAAAGTCTTCTACCTCCAGTTCAAAGAGGGCCTCGGGGCCAAGTTCAGGAAAGGCCAAAACCTTTGCCGCCTTGATACACTGGGAAAGGTAGGCCCCGGCCCCGCCAAAGGTGGCCAGATAAAGGGCCTGGTGCTTCCGGTGGGCCTCCCTGACCTCCTCTGTGCGTTTACCCTTACCCATGGTGGCCGCCACCCCCAGGGCCAGGAGGGTGGGGGTGTAAGGGTCCATACGGTAGGAGGTGGTAGGGCCGGCGGCCCCGATCACCCTCCCGGGCGGGGCCGGGGAGGGGCCCACGTAATAAATGAGCTGGTCTTTGAGGGAGACCGGCAGTGGCTGCCCTTCCTCCACCAACCGGAGGAGGAGTCGGTGGGTCTGGTCCCTTGCCGCCAGTATTTTTCCCCTTATCGTTATAAAGTCCCCGGCCTTTAATGTTTTGAAAATTTCTCTTTCAGGGCAGGGAAAGGTGAGCTCTTTTTCCATACCGGGCTATTATAGCGGTCAACCGGTTGGACGGGCAATTAGAAAAGTGAGAGCAGGAGGAGACCATGAATAAAGTTTTTCGGATCGCCATCGTGGGCCGACCGAACGTAGGAAAGTCGACCCTTTTCAATACCCTTACCAAGACCAGAAAGGCCCTGGTGGAAAGGAGCCCCGGGGTTACCCGCGACCGGGTCTACGGAATCGCGGAAATAGAAGGCCGCAAGGTGACCCTTATCGACACCGGGGGCCTTCTTCCCGGAGACGAAGACCATTTCGCCCGGGAGATCTTTAAACAGGCTGAACAGGCGGTAAACGAAGCCGACCTCATCCTTTTGGTGGTAGACGGACAGAGTGGTTTGACTCCGGTGGACGAGGAGCTCGCCCAATTTTTGCGCCGACTCAAGAAACCGGTCATCGTGGTGGTCAATAAACTGGACAGCCCCCGTTACGAACAGGTCCTGCCGGACTTTTACGCCCTGGGCTTTGAAAAGGTGGTGGGAATTTCGGCCAAAAACCAGAAAAACCTCGAGGCCCTAAAGGAGGCCATCGCCGCCTTTTTGCCTGAAGAGACCGAAGCCGAAGACCTCAAGGAGGAAGAGATCGTTAAACTGGTGATCCTGGGGCGCCCCAACGTGGGCAAAAGCTCTTTGGTAAACCGTCTTTTGGGAGAAGAAAGGATGATCGTTTCAGACATACCAGGCACCACCAGGGACTCAGTGGACACCCTGCTCGAACTCCCAGACGGCCGGAGGTACCTCCTCATTGATACCGCCGGTATCAGGAGAAGGCCCCGGATCAAGGAACGGGTAGAAAAGTTCAGCGTGGACAAGGCCTTTGAGGCCTTAAAGCGGGCGGACATCGCCCTGATGGTGCTTACCGCAGAGGAGGGGATCACGGACCAGGACCAAAAGATTCTTTCCCAGATTGACAAGAACCACAAGGGCTGCCTCATCCTGGTAAACAAATGGGATCTGCTAGACGGAAAACGGGAACAGGCCAATATTTTGTTGCAGCAGATCCGTTACGGGGCCCGTTTCGTCCCCTGGGCCCCCATCCTTACCATCTCCGCTAAAACCGGCCGAAGGGTCAGAGAAATTCTGCCGCTGGTGGATGAAATATACCGCCAATATTCCACCCGGGTGCCCACCTGGCGCGTAAACAAGGCCCTTGAAGAAATCACCCGGGACCACACCGTCTACGCCTCCACGGGAAAACGTATCAAATTTTATTACGGTACCCAGGTAGACATCCGTCCCCCTACTTTTGTCATCTTCAGCAATTACCCGGATGAGATCCCCAAGAGCTTTGAGCGCTATTTAAAAAATAGGCTGCGGGAAAGCCTTGGTTTTGAAAAATCCCCGATAAAGATTATCTTTCGGGAAAGACGTTAAGCTTAAAATTTTTCAAAAAGGGGGAGACATGTTTAAAAGAGGCGTGGGGGTGGTGTTAGTCTTTTGTTGGCTGGGCTTGGCACTGGCTGCCGAAGAGTTCTTCTTTCCGTTTAATGAGCCTGAGGAACTCAATTCCTTTTGGGCGGCGCAAACCGCCCGGTGCGGCACCCTTTCTGATTGGGAAATCGTTCCGGCTCCCGGGGCCTCGGTTGGCAAGGCCCTGATAGTGAGGCCCAACCCTGCCACAAATTATGGGTCGTGTTTTAACGTCCTCTTAAGCCGCGATATTTCTGCCAAAGACTTGGTCCTCGAAGTAAAGGTCAAGGCCGTTAAAGGAAGAGAAGACCAGGGTGGTGGGCTTCTCTGGCGCGCCAAGGATGCGGACAACTACTACGTGGTGCGCTGGAACCCTTTGGAGGATAATTTTAGGCTTTATTACGTAAAAAGGGGCCGGCGTAAGATGTTGGCTTCCGCCTACTGTAAGGCTGATCCCCACGTCTTCCACCTAATTCGGGTCGAACACCGGGGAGAGGTCATCCGCTGTTTCTTTGACGGCAAGCTGTTGCTTGAAAAGAAAGACCGTACTTTTTCTGCGGCGGACCAAATAGGCCTCTGGACCAAGGCGGACGCCGAAACCCTGTTTGACGATTTAAGGGTCAAAATTTTGCCCTGAAAAAGGAGACTTTTATGCGCAGATTGGGGCTCTTTGCGCTTGTCCTTTTCTTCCTGGCCACCTGTGGCCGGGAGATCCCGCAGCAGGAAGTGGTGGTTTACACCTCCACGGATCAGGTCTTTTCCGAGCCGGTGCTTAAGAGGTTTGAGGAGCGCTCGGGGATCAAGGTCCACATGGTCTTCGATACCGAAGAGACCAAATCCACCGGGCTTCTTAACCGTCTTTTGGCCGAAAAGGCCCACCCTCGCTGTGATGTCTTCTGGTCCAATGACCCTTTGAGGGTGGAGATCCTCAAACAAAAAGGGGTCTTGGCTCCGTACCGGTCGCCACAAGCAGCCCACATCCCGGATGAATTTAAGGACCCGGAGGGGTACTGGACGGGTTTTTCCGGAAGGATAAGGGTCTTTCTGGTCAATAAAAAGTTGCTTTCCCCGGAGCAATACCCTAAAGGGCTTTCCGACATGCTGGATCCCAGGTTCCGGGGTGCCTTTGCGCTAGCCAACCCCCTGTTCGGCACCACTTCCTTCCACGTGGCGGCCCTTTTCGTCGCCTGGGGAGACGCCAAGGCCCGGGCCTTTTTAGAAGGCTTGAAAAAGAACGGGCTCAAATTGGCCTCCTCAAACGGCGAGGTAGCCCGCTGGGTGGCGCTTGGCAAGGTAAAGTTCGGGCTGGTGGACAATGACGACGCCTTTTCCATGATCGAAGAAGGGGCCCCGGTGGCCATGGTGATCCCGGACCAGGAGGGCCAGGGCACCCTCTTTATCCCTAACGCCGTGGCCCTGATAAAAGGTGCCCCCCACCCACAGGCTGGCCGCAAACTGATTGACTTCCTGCTCTCTCCTGAGGCGGAAGAAATGCTGGCCCGGGCCACCTGCCGGCAAATTCCCTTAAATCCCGAGGTTCCTCCACCGCCCGAACTTCCTCCTCTAAGTAAGATGCGCCTTATGAAGGTGGACTACGCCGAAGTGGCCAAAAAGATGGAAGAGATCCTCCCTTACCTGCGCGCCTGGGTCGCCCGGAGATGAAGCCTTTAAGGCTTTTGCTACGCGGGGCCTTCACCCTGATATTCGGACCCCCGCTCCTCATGGTCCTCTTGGCGGCCTTCTCCGCCCGGGCCCTGAAAACCTTCTTTGATGAGCTTTATTTAAGGGCCCTGCTTAACAGCCTCCTTATCGCCAGCGGGACTACCTTCTTTTCCATCCTG
>DROK01000170.1 GCA_011321895.1 Thermodesulfatator atlanticus | reverse complement strand
TCCAAATTCTCCGGAACCAAAGACGTCCTCCAGGGAAAAGATAAGCTCTGGATTCTCCAGCCGGGCGGCCTGCGCCGCCTGGAAGGCCACGGCCCTCTCGCGCTCAGCAAAGGTCTGAAGCAAAGGATGTTTTTCAAAGACCAGGTTCAGGGCCTCTTCAAAGGAAAGGGGGCCCGCAGCTGCTACCGAAGTGGCAAAAATGGTTAAAATCATGCATAAAGAGCCAATTTTTTGGAACATAGGCCTCTCCTATCCAAATTTCTCCAAGATTCTGACAGAAAGCTTATAGAAACAGGAACTAAGCCAGCGCTTGCTAACCGAAGGGTCTAAAAGAGAAGTTTTACGTAAAGGAGAGGATTGTTCCTCGGGGGCGCCCAAAAGGCTGCCCTGACAAGAAGGGTAAGCTTGGCGAAAGGCTCCCCATCGGGCCAGGGAGCCCTCGTAATAACTAACAACAGGGGTGGTGAGAATCGTTCCCCGGGTTTGTTAAAAATGGTGTCTTCTTTGGTTTGTTTACAGGTGGAAGGGCACTCACAGCCGGTGAAATGATTCTCAACCTTTACCTCTTTCCCAGGAGAAAAACAGTAGACAGGCCCACCCGTCCACCATATTCCACTGACAAATAACAATAGAAGACACAGCCTAAAATAACTCATAGTTAAAAACTAGAGTTTATCGGAAAAAGTAAATAATTCAAGTTTTTTTAGCTTTGATCGCGGGCAAAGAAGCGCCAGACCGGGGCGGAGATAACTTTTACGAGATCGCGGGCCAGATTGACAAAGCCCTCATACCCGGTGTAAGGACCCCGGTCTACGGTTTGAGGAAAGGAAAGGGTGGGGAAACCAAGTTTTATAGGGCGCCATTGATCCCGGGCGTTGGTAAGGACTACGTCCGGCTTGAGAAACTTGAGGAGATACTCCAGCTCGTCCTCAGTAGGGTTATCGGAGACGAGATCCGTATAGGCCCGCAGTTCCTGGTGATCCTCTTCTCGACCAAAGATAGAACCAGCGGCTACCACTTCGAGCCCGAGTTCCCGGAGCATGCGGGCAAGGGGGCCCAATTTACCGGCCCCAAGGAGAAGGAGTGCCCGCCTGCCCGAAAGGAGGTCTTTATAGGACGGCAAGACCTTCTGTAATCTATCTTCGCCCTTTCTGATCTGGAGGAGCACCTTTTTTTCGGGAAGACCAAAAAAGGTGGCCATCTTCTTTAAGGATCGAGCAATAGCCGCCGGTCCGTAAAAGGAGACCCGCTCAAACGGCATGCCGAAACGGCTCTTAAGCTCTTTAGCCAAGGCCTGGGCGGTGGAACCGCAGAGCAGGAGGTTAAGATGGGCCCGGGTGAGGGCTTCAAGCTCAGACCAGGAGGTCTCTCCGGTGAGCACGGTATGTACCTTGACCCCAAGGCCTTCAAGGAGGCCTTTGATCACCCGGGCCTCCCCGGCGACGTTGTATTCCCCCAGGAGATTCACCGTGGGCTCTTCGGCCAAAGGCCCCGGTTTCACCAGCCCCAGAAGGACTTCGTAGGCCAGGGCGTGCCCACCGGCCTGAGAAAAGGAAGAGAAGCCCGGACAGGCCACCGTCTTTACGGGTAGCCCTTTTTCTTCAAAGAGCCGCGCCAGACCCGCCACGTCCTCCCCGATAAGGCCGGAAACACAGGAAAGGTAAACGAAAGCCCCCCGGGCCTCGGGATTGAGGGCGAAGGCCTCCCTGAGGGCCCGGGCCAGGTGATCAAGCCCCCCGAAGACCACTTCTTTTTCGGTCAAGGCGGTGGTGTAAAGGGGATAGGGGACCCCGCGGACCAGGCGACCATAATAACCACAGCCCACAGGGCCGTGGACCAGCTGTATCGTCTCTTTTACGGGGCCGAGGACATAGCGAGCGCCAAAGAAGGCGCAGGCCCGCTGGCCGAGGCCAGGACGGCTGGGAAGGCCACAGGGATTTTGCCAGAAGGGGACCAAGGGTTGGGCAGACATGAATACCCCCTATTGATGCGTCCGGTCGTCTGGATACTGGTGATCCAGGATGGCGTTTACGATCCGCGCCAGAAACCGCTCCCCACCGCGATAGCCGACGATCGGTTCCCGCTGGTAACCCACCCGGTCGTAAACCGGAAAACCAAAACGGACCAGGGGCACCTGGATTTCCCGGGCGATGTTGACACAGCGGGAATGACCGAGGATAACGTCCGGGATATCGTTTTTCAGGGCGTATTCCCACTCAAACTGATCACCGCCGTTCATGACCACCGGCTGGTGACCATATTCCTCACAGGCCTGCCGGATGTTCTCCTCGGCCCGGCGACTTTTGGTCCCCACAAGGATGTAGGTGGGGATCATACCCAGTTCGCAAACAAAGCGGGTAGCTGCCGCCACAAAATCTGGGTCACCACAGAGGGCCACCTTCTTCATCATGGTGTAATGCAGGGTATCGGCCATGGCGTCAAGGAGAATGCCCCTTTCCCAGCGGAGACGATCAGGGATAGGGCGACCGGTGGCCTCGGCCACACTCCTCAGAAAATGGTCGGTATTTCTCAGGCCGATGGGCATGGTCACCACGTAGGCTGGGACCTTATAACGTCGTTCAAGCCACTGGGCCCCGGCAGAACCGGCATCCGGAGAAAGGGCCCAAACGGCCTGGGCGTCACCGGCCCGTACGAAGGCCTCCACCGGAGTGCCACCTGGCGGATAGTATGGAATGCGGTTAGGCATACCTACCAGGGGGCAGTCCAGGGTCTCACTAATGTCAAAGAGGACCCGGTGGGAGACCCCCATAAGCTCCATCATGTGCTTGAGTTCACGGATATCGCCGGGGGTCATCATCCCCGGGATGAGATAAACGTGTTCTCCGGCCTCTCCGCTTTTGCGCGCCAAGGTCTTAAGGAACTCCCGGCAGGCGCGGTTATACCCTTCGACGTGGGAACCTGCAAAACTCGGGGTGTTTACCACTACAAACTTTACCGCCTCCCGCACTTCCGGACCCAGCTCCTCTTCCATAAGATCCAGGGCCTCGTCAAGGAAACTATGGATATCATCTCCGATGACTTCGCTGGAGCAGGTAGTCACGATGGCAATAAGCTCCGGCTGGTAACGACAGACAAGGTTGCGCACCCCACGAACGAGATTCTTACGCCCGCCAAAGACCGCCGCGTCTTCGTGAAAACTGGCGTTGGCAATGGTGGCCGGTTCCCGAAAGATCCGGGAGAAGGTATAACGCACGTAGGTGGTACAACCCTGGGCCCCCTGGACAAAGGGGATCGCCCGGTGCACCCCGAGGGTAGCCCACATGGCCCCCAAAGGCATGCAGGTGTGCGCAGGATCAATACAAACCGCCCGCTTGGCTCTGGGGACCAGCTCTGGGGGCGGTGGGACGTATTCGGCAAGGAGAGGTTTCTTTTTGACCCTGAGACTCTTATAAGTAATTCCCTCAACGGGGATTTCTTTGACCTGATTGATCATCACCTGTTCCTCCTTTCAGGATTTGCGCTGGCTTTCCCTGTTAAAAATCCTGCCGGGCCAGCTGCCAAACCGGAGCCGCCACGGCCTGATAGATGTCCCGTGCAAAATTGACGAACCCCCGAAAACCCGCGTAGGGCCCCTTTTCGTAGGAGTGGGAATTGAGGGTCGGTACCCCGAATTTGCGGACCAAGTATTTTTCCTTGAGCCCGGTAAGAAAAAGATCCGGCTTACAGGTCTCGATCATCTCCTCGATCTCAAATTCGTTAGGGTTATCGATGATCAGGGTCCCGGGCTTTACCCGCTGAACGATCTTTTCGTAATCATCCCGGTGGCCAAAAGTGGTCATACAGGCCACCACCTCCATACCCAGTTCTTCCATGACTTTGGTCCAGTGCCAGACACGCGGGGCCCCGACGTAAATGGCTACCTTTTTGCCTGAAAGCCTGGCGCGGTACCATTCAACGGCGGGTTTGATGGCCGCAATTTCTTCCTCGATGATCTCCTCGGCGCGGCGGCGCATTTCGTCTTCACCAAACCAGGCCGCAACGTCCCGCAGGGCCTTGGCCGTCTGTTCGATCCCGAAGAGGCTCACCCGCAGATATGGGACCTTGAAGCCCTGTTTGAGGAGTTCGGCGATATAGGTAGCTGACCGCTGACAGTGGACGATGCTGAGTCTCGCCTCCGGCAACCTGAAGAGATTTTCAAAACGGGCATTGCCAGTGAAGACGTTCAGGATCCGCAGGCCGAGCTTTTCAAACAGAGGAACAATGACTACCTCGTCCCAGTCGATGTTATATTCCCCGATGATGTTTACGTCATAAGGGGTCTTTTCTTCCTCCCTGAGGCAGACCTCAGGGTGTTCCTCACGATATTTAAGGAGCCATTTGTAAAACTGGAAGTTAAACTCGTGGTGCCCTTTGGATTGGGAAACCCCGCAAAACCCCGGAGAGGCGCAGGCAAACACGGGCTTACCCACCTCTTTAGAGACCTCCCGGGCTACCTGTTCGATGTCGTCCCCGATGAGGGCCGTGGAACAGGTATTGTAGATAATGGCTCCCCTGGCCCCGGGATTAATACGAAAGGCCTCAAGGAGGGCCTGTTTGAGCTTCTCTGTGCCCCCGAAAATAATGTCCTCTTCGCTCATCGCGGTGGTGTAACAGTGGCGGCGATGATTGGCTTCGTTTTCAAGCACTCCGGGGCGGGCCCAATTGTAGCCGTCCCCGAGGTGACGTCTGGTGCCCCAGGTGTAGTAGCCACAGCCTACCGGGGCGTGAACTAGGTGAATGGCGTCCACGATCGGTCCGCCCACGACCCCGCGGGCCCCGGCGAAGGCTCACCCGCGTTCGGTGAGATCGCCTGGCACCGTAGGGGCGTTACATTGCGGCAGCGTGGAGCGCTCTTCTTCTACGATGACCACGTGCTTGAGTCTTTCGGGGATACAGAGGTTACAGCGTAACTGGTGATACGGCATGAGTTCACCTCCTCAAGAATTTGGCTAGAGACAAAGGGCCCCGGGGGCACAATCTCCCTGGCCTGGTACGCCGAAGGCGTCAGCCCGACAGCGTTTACAGGAAAGGAACAGAGGCATGAAACGGGCGGCCGCCCGGCGGGCTTTGCGAATCTCTCGGCCGTTAGGTGGTCTTTGGCCCCGGAAGTCCCCCAGGGGAATGAGGGGAATGATATTCATGATACTGGCCCCGGCTTCAGCCACCAGGCGGGCGATTTCTGCCATCTCCTGGTCGTTCACCCCGGGGACGAGGACACTGTTGACTTTCACCCGAATCCCCGCTTTTGCGGCCAGGGCTATCCCCTGAAGCTGGCGCGCCAGGAGCAGGGCCGCTCCCTCTGGCCCGGAAAGACGCCTTTGCCTGTCCAGGACAAACTTGACCAGTCTGGCCCCGGTCACGGGGGTGGCGGCGCTCACGGTCACCGAAAGGAACTCCACCCCCGAGGCAAGGAGGTGAGGTAGCCTTTCCGGCAAAGCGAGCCCGTTGGTGGCAAGACAAATCCGCAGGTGAGGGAAGCGTTTTCGCACCAGCTTTAAAGTTTCAAAAGTTTCTTCGTTGGCCAGCGCTTCACCGGGACCGGCTATCCCCACCACCTCGATCCTCGGTTCAAGCTCAAGGGCCCGGGAGACCACCGCCGTGACCTCCGCCGGGGTAATCACTCTGGTGGAAATTCCCGGACGAGACTCATTTAGGCAGCCGATCTTTCGTTCACAGTAGGCACACCGGATATTGCACCGCGGGGCTACAGGTAGATGGAGCCGGCCTACCAGCCGGTGTGCCTGTTCATCAAAACAGGGGTGCCTGATCATTTATGACCTCCTTTCTGTCTGGACCCTAGAAAAGGGCCTCCAGATCCTTCTCGCCGGTGCGCACACGCAAACTTTCCTCCACGGGCAAGACAAAGATCTTCCCGTCCCCGTGCTGACCGGTCTGGTTTACCCGGATAATGGCGGCGATGACTTTCTCCACCATGGCCTGAGGCACCACGGCTATAATGAGACGCTTGGGAATAAAGGCCACCGGGGCCTCCTCGGCACGCTTGACTATCTCTGCGCTTACCCGGTAGGCCAGTTCCGCTAACCGGCCTCCCTGTTTACCGCGACCGTAAACCTTGAGCGCCGTGAACGAGGGAAGCCCCATCTCCGCCAGGGCCTTTTTGGTGGCCAACATCTTGGTCGGACGCACTATGGCCATAATTTCGCAGAGCTTGCCCATGGTCTGCCTCCTAAAGTTCGGGTTGTCCGGTACGGATGGTCCAGGCCTCTTTCACCGGCAGCACAAAGATTTTGCCGTCACCGAAACGCCCGGTGCGGGCGCTCTCCATAATGGTCTCGCAGACCCGTGGCACGGCCTCGTCCTCCACCACCAGGAGGAGCATGGTCTTCTGCAATTCGTCGTAGACGATCTCCCCCAGGGTAAGACCACCTTGTTTGCCACGGCCGACCACGTCGATTCTGGTAAGGGCCAGAAATCCGGCCTCTTCCAGGGCGTCTATTACCTTCTGGGTCTTTTCCGGTCTGATAACGGCCTTGATCATCTTCATCCTTTTCACCTCCGTTTAGACAATGCCGTACTTGACGACGAGTTCTTCAAGCTCAGGCATGGTCAAAGGTTTTGGGATCACAAAATGCTCGTTTTCGATGATCCTCCTGGCAAGCTCCCTGTAGGCCTGGGCTTGAGGGTGTTCGGGATCAAACTGGACCACCGTTTGACGGTTGAACTCGGCCTTCTGGACGATGTTGTCTCGCGGGACAAACATGATCATCTGCGTGCCGAGACGTTCACAGAACTCCTGCATGATCTCTTCCTCGCGGTCTACCTTGCGGCTATTGCAGATGATGCCGCCAAGCCTTACCCCGGTGCGCTGGGCGTACTTGGTCATCCCCCGACAGATGTTGTTAGCGGCATAGATGGCCATCATTTCTCCAGAAGCCACGATATAGATCTCCTGGGCCTTGCCCTCACGCACCGGCATGGCAAAACCCCCACAAACTACGTCTCCCAGGACGTCAAAGAAGAGAAAATCCAGGTCCTCGGGATAGCCCTCCAGCTCTTCCATGAGATTGATGGCGGTAATCACCCCCCGGCCGGCACAGCCTACTCCCGGCTCAGGCCCACCGGATTCTACGCAACGGATCCCCCCAAAACCCACCTTGACCACCCGGTCCAGGGTAAGGTTCTCCTCCCCTTCTTCTCGTAATAGATCAAGCACCGTCTCCTGAGGCTTCCCCCCGAGAATGAGCCGGGTGGCGTCGGCCTTGGGGTCACAACCGTGGATCATGACCTTCTTGTGGAAATAATGAGCCAGGGCAGCGGCCATATTCTGGCAGGTGGTAGATTTTCCGATGCCACCCTTTCCGTAAATACCGATCTTGCGGGTCCCCATCCCAAAACCTCCTTTGCTTTTTGGGCCTTCTTTACGGCAAAGCGGGTGCCAATCTTCCCAAATACTTGGCAGACAAGGCTTTTTCGCTGCTGATCCTGCGGGGCAGCCACCTCTTTTGGCGGTTTTGGGAGGTTTTATTTGGCAGTTTTCTAAGTTTTTCCCGGCGGCACGGCGTTTGCTAAATAACCTCTTGATGGCGGTCTTGGACACTACCCTTAGAGAGGGAGAACAGCGCTGGGGGATCTATTTCTCAGCCAAAGTGCGCCGCGAGATCGTTCGGCGCCTGGTGGCTTTAGGGGTAGAAGAGATCGAGCTCGGGACGGTAGGCTGTCATCAGGACCTCGTAGGGCTGGCAGCCTTCGTGCGGGAACTATCTCCTGGTCTGCCGGTAAGTGTTTGGGCACCCTTGAGGACCGCAGATCTCCGCGCCGCCATGTCCCTGGGGGCAGTGCGCCTAAACCTTGGGGTGCCGGTCTCTCCTCTTCAGCGTGAACGACGCCTGGGGCTTGGCCGGCAAGAACTTATTAAGCGTGTGAGGCGTGTGGTAAGGTTTGCGGCGGATCTTTTCCCTTACGTAAGCCTGGGGCTTGAGGACGCCTCCCGTACCGAAAAAGATTTTCTCCTGGAAGTGGGACACGCGGCCTTTAGCGCCGGGGCCAGGCGTTTGCGTCTTTCCGATACCCTGGGGATCCTTGAGCCCGCAGAAGTTATGCACCTGGTACGCTCCTTTAAGGAAAGCCTCCCCGGGGTGGAACTTGCCTTCCACGCTCATAACGATTTCGGTCTGGCCAGCGCCAACGCTCTTACCGCCCTCTCAGCCGGGGCAGACTGGGTAGACGCAAGCGTCCTCGGTCTGGGGGAACGGGCCGGAATTGCGCGCCTTGAAGAGATTCTAGCCTATCTTTATTTACGAAAAGGTAAAATCCACTATCGAATCCAGCTCTTGCCGGAAATCTGCCATTTTGTGTCCTGGCACGCTGGAGATCCCTGTTCGGAATTTAAACCCATCATCGGACGCAAACTCTTTTATTGCGAAACGGGCCTTCACGTGGAGGCCCTTTATAAGACCCCGGCGCTTTATGAACCCTTTCCTCCGGAATTATTCGGCCTTGAACGGCGTCTGGGGCTGGGGGCCAAAAGCGGCCGGGCGGCCCTTAAACGTACGCTGGAACGCCTGGGATTACGTTTGAGACGCCAGGAACTTTCTGTGCTCCTGGAAGAAGTACGCCGCAGGTCGAGGGAATGCGGCCGTCCCCTCTCTGAAAAGGAACTCCGGGAGCTGGCTAACAAGGGCAAATTTGTCTCTTAATTTTTGACAGAATTGTTAATGCAAATCGAGGCCCTAAAACTAGAAGTCCTTTACGCCACCCACGGCCTTATTGGTCAGGCCCTGGAACTCGAAGAGGCCCTGCGGGAAATTTTACGCATCCTGGCGGAAAAACTCGAGATGGCCCGGGCCGCGGTGGTGCTCTATGATGAGGAGGCAGGCCATCTTCGCATCCAGGCCTCCTTTGGCCTGAGCCCTCAAGAAGAAAGGCGCGGGATCTATCAGGTAGGTGAAGGGGTGACGGGCAAGGTCTTTGAGACCGGTGAACCAGGTGCGGTGGCGGACATCAGTCAAGAACCCTTCTTCCTCAACCGCACCCGGGCCCGCCCTGCCAAGGAAAAGATCTCCTTTATAGCGGTACCCATTAGATTCGGAGAAAAGACCCTCGGGGTACTCTGGGTGGACCGGCTCTTCCACCTTGGGGTCCCGCTGGAAGAAGACGTCCGCTTCCTTGAGGTCATCGCCTTCTTTGTGGGGCAGCTGGTGGGTCTGGCCCGCAGGGTAGCGGATCGTGAAAAGGCCCTGCGGGCCGAAAACTTTGCCCTGCGCACCGAGCTTACCACGCGTTTAAGCGATTTTCTTTGGGGCTCCAAGAGTCCGGCCATGAGGGAAGTGCTTAACCTGGTACGCCAGGTGGCACCCACCCGGGCTACGGTGCTCCTCCTGGGAGAATCCGGCACCGGAAAGACCCTCACCGCCCGCCTCATTCACGAACTGAGCCCTCGCCGGGAAGGCCCTTTCCTCAAGGTGGATTGCACCGCCCTGCCCGAAAACCTTCTGGAAGCCGAACTTTTCGGCTACGAGCGGGGGGCCTTCACCGGGGCAGACCGGGCCAAACCCGGGCGCCTGGAACTCGCCGAAGGGGGAACGGTCTTCCTGGACGAGATTGGTGAACTCCCCCTCAGCCTTCAGGGGAAGCTCCTGCGCTTTATCCAGGAACGGGCATTTGAACGTCTGGGAGGGCGGCGTACCATCCAGGTGGACGTACGCCTCATCGCGGCGACTAACAGAGACCTCGAAACCCTGGTAAAGGAGGGGCTCTTTCGCGAAGATCTCTACTTCCGGCTCCAGGTCTTCCCGATAAAGCTCCCTCCCCTGCGGGAAAGGCGGGAAGACCTCCCTGGACTGATAGAATTCCTCCTCCGTAAGCTTGAAAAAGATTATCACCGGCGGCTGAACTTTAGCCCGGAGGCCCTGGAACTCCTTTGCCAGT
>DROK01000169.1 GCA_011321895.1 Thermodesulfatator atlanticus | reverse complement strand
CCTTCCGCTAAGAGGAGAAAAACTATCCGGGAGGAAGAGATGAGGCTCCTCTTAGCGACCCTTCTGTTATTATCTTTCCTGGGCGGGAACGTGCTGGCCGGGGGTGGCAAGGCCTATCCCTTGGGGGCGGAAGGATTCCTGGTAGGGGCGGCACCACCCCCGGGACTGACCGTTCTCAATTACGCCTATTATTACAGCGCGGACGAACTCAAAGACACCAGCGGAGACGAAGTACCCATCTTTGACGACGTTACCGTCTGGGCCGAGGTCTTACGTTTTATCTATTTCACCAAGAAAAAACTTTTTGGAGGCTATTACGGACAGCACTTTTTCTTGCTGGCAGTCAACGTGGATCTCAATTTTAAGGTCCCCGTAGGGCCTAAGGCCCAAAAGAGTTACGATGATTTTGATGTCCCTTACCTCATCTATTCCCCTTTTCTCCTGGCCTGGCATCTAAAAGGCGGGAAATTTCACGTCGTCCTTGATATCGCAGACATTTATATTCCCCTTTCCAACGAAGACGATGACAATCTTGCCAGTGTGGGGCGTAATTTCTGGACCTTTGAGCCTGTTTTGGCCCTGACTTACTTTTTCACTCCCCGTTGGGCCGCTTCCTTAAAGCTCATGTACGACTTCAACACCAAACAGGACGATTACCCCACCCCGATGGGGGTAACCATTGACCGGACCCCGGGGCAGGAATTCCATTTTGACTGGTGTGTTTCTTACGCTTTGCGACCCAATTTGAGGATAGGGCTCAGTGGTTATTACTACCGCCAGGTCAAAAATGATGATTTTGATTTCGATGATTTTTCCGGTCCTCCCGCCCTGCGCGCCGCCTTGGAAGACCTTGAGGACAACCAGGGCCTGGTCTGGGCCATAGGGCCGGGGCTTTGGTATCAGAACCAGAAACTTTTTATCTCCGTAAGGACTCAGTTCGAATTTGGCGCTGAAGAGATGACGGAAGGGCAAAACGTATGGTTTAAAATAGGCTACGTCTTTTAAGAAAAATCCGCAAAGTCAAGGAGCACAAAATGGAGCACAAGATCACTTTGTCTGAAAAGGACCTGCCTGAGGCCTGGTACAACATCATCCCCCGTTTACCCAAACCACCGGCCCCACCCCTTAACCCTCGCACCGGGGAGCCGGTAAAACCCGAAGAATTGAGGGCCATCTTTCCCGAAAGCCTTATCGAACAGGAAATGAGCCCCGAGCCCTGGATCGAAATCCCCGAGCCGGTGCGGGAGGTTTACCGACTCTGGCGGCCTACGCCGCTTCACCGGGCCCGAAATCTAGAAAAGGCGCTGGGTACGCCGGCCCGCATCTATTTCAAGAACGAAAGCGTGAGCCCTCCGGGTAGCCATAAACCCAATACCGCCGTCGCCCAGGCTTACTACAATAAACAGGCCGGTATTAAGCGCCTGGCTACTGAGACCGGGGCCGGGCAGTGGGGCAGCGCCTTGGCCTTTGCCTGCCGGCTCTTTGACCTGGCGTGTACGGTCTACATGGTAAAGGTCTCCTTTGAACAGAAACCTTTTCGTAAAAGCCTTATGCATATCTGGGGGGCGGAGGTTTACCCTTCTCCTACGGAGCGGACCGAGGCGGGGCGGCGTATCTTGGCCCAGAACCCCCATTCCACCGGGAGCCTCGGCATTGCCATCTCCGAAGCGGTAGAGGATGCCGCCACCCACGAAGACACCAACTATTCCCTGGGAAGCGTGCTAAACCACGTGCTCTTGCACCAGACGGTGATAGGGCTTGAAGCCCAGAAGCAGCTGGCGCTGGTGGAGGAAAAGCCGGACGTCTTGATAGGCTGTGTCGGGGGAGGGAGCAATTTCGCCGGGTTTGCCTTTCCTTTTATCGGAGACATCCTGGAAGGAAAGTTAGAGGCCGAGGTGATTGCGGTGGAGCCGGCCAGTTGTCCCACCCTCACCAAGGGCATTTACACTTATGATTTCGGGGATACCGCGGGCCTCACGCCCCTTCTGCTTATGCACACCCTGGGTCATTCTTTTGAGCCCCCTGCCATTCACGCAGGAGGATTACGCTACCACGGAGACGCCCCCCTGGTGTGTCAGCTGGTAAAAGAAGGGGTGATAAAACCACGGGCCTATCCGCAAAACCCCTGTTTTGAGGCCGCTTTGCTTTTTGCCCGTACCGAAGGCATCATCCCGGCTCCAGAGACCAGCCACGCCATCAGGGCGGCCATCGATGAGGCCCTACGCTGTAAAGAGACCGGGGAAGAAAAGGTGATAGTCTTTAATTTTAGCGGACACGGCCACTTTGATCTCGCCGCTTATGATTCTTATCTCGCCGGAGAGCTGGAAGATTACGAGTATCCGGAAGAAAAGATAAAAGAGGCGTTGAAAGAGCTGGAACATTTCCCCAAGTTCCCCACGGGTCTTTAAGGGGCGGGGCCCTTTTACGGGCCCCGTGATATACTTATTTCGTGGAGAAGGCCAAGGAAAAGGAAGAAAAGCTGGCTCCCCTCTTAAGACCCCTTCGTTTTGCCAGCCGGCGCGATTTTTCCAATTTGGCCAAAATAAAGGGGCTTGAGACGGCGCTGAAAAGTGCCTTAGACGAGGTCTCCTCCGGGCTTCCGCCAGAGCTTGCCCCGAAGCTGCAAAAAAAGATTGACGGGCTTGACGCCTTACCGCTGCCGCAAAAAAAGGAAAGAATAAAAGAAATTTTGGCCCTCCTGGAAGGAGAAGACCAGCCGCCTTCCCAGGATTTTGAAGAAACAACCCTTGATCCCGAGACTTACCGACGGCTGCGCCGGGAACTCCAAAAGCCTGTGCAATACCTCAAAGGGGTAGGGCCCAAAATAGCCGCCAAACTGGCCCAGCGCGAGGTCAAGACCGTAGAGGATCTGCTCTTCTTTTTGCCCAGGGCTTACGAAGACCGTCGGCAAATTAAAGAGATCCGGGCGGTCAGAGTGGGGGAACACGCGGTGGTGCAGGGGGAGATCGTCCTGGCCGGGCCGGTCAAATTTAAAAAGCGGCCGGTCTTTGAAGTGGTGCTTTCAGACGGTACGGGTCTGCTCGCGGCCAAGTGGTTTCACTTCAACGAAAGGCAATTCCGGGAAAGGTTTAAGCCCGGCCAGAGAGTAATCCTGGCTGGTGAAGTCTCCCTCTTTGCCGGGCGCAAGGAAATAGTACACCCGGAAGTGGCCTTCCCCGGAGAAGAGACCCTTTCCCTTCATATAGGTCGTCTTCTGCCCGTCTATCCGGCGGTGGAGGGCCTTTCGCAGAAGGTTATCCGGCGCATAATGGATCAGGCCGTAAGGGATTACGCGGACAAACTGGTAAGTGCTATCCCGGCCCGGATCCTGAAAAAGAGGGGGCTTCTTCCCCTCCGGCTGGCCGTTAAAGGGGTGCACTTCCCTTCCCAGGAGGACGATTTACAGGCCTTAAATACCGAAAGGAGCGTTTACCACAAAAGCCTTGCCTTTGACGAGTTTTTTTACCTGGAACTGGCCCTGGCCCTCAGAAAATCGAGACTGGCCCGGGCCCCGGGGATCAGTTTTAAGACCGAGAGCGAAAAGGTGGCCAAATTTCTGGCCGCCTTACCTTTCCGGTTGACCAGGGCCCAGGAGCGGGCCTTGGCGGAGATAAAGGAGGATATGGCCAAACCCTACCCCATGAACCGCCTCCTGCAGGGGGACGTGGGCTGTGGCAAGACGGTGGTGGCCTTTTTGGCGGCTTTGATCGCCATCGATAACCACTATCAGGTGGCCTTTATGGCCCCTACCGAGATCCTGGCAGAACAGCACTACCTCAATTTTCGGCGTTACGCCCACCTGATCGGGGTGGAAATCGCCCTCCTTACCGGGGGGCGTTCGGCCCGGGAAAAGAAGCAGATCTACGAAGGGCTCAGGGCCGGGCACATCCACTTTGTGATAGGGACCCACGCTCTTTTTCAGGAAGCCGTTTCTTTTAAGAAATTAGGGCTGGTTATCATTGACGAACAGCACCGTTTTGGGGTCCTGCAACGGGCGGCGTTGAAGGAAAAGGCCAAAGGCCTTGAGCCAGACACCCTGGTCATGACCGCCACCCCCATTCCCCGCACCCTGGCCATGACGGTTTACGGAGACCTTGACGTTTCCATCATTGATGAAATGCCGGCCGGGCGCAAACCCGTAAAGACCTATCTTTTCAGCGCCAAGGAACGGGCCAAGGTCTACGCCCTGGTGCGCCAGGAACTGCGGCAGGGAAACCGGGCCTATATCGTTTTCCCGCTGGTGGAGGAGTCGGAAAAGTCTGACCTTTTGGCCGCTACCACCATGGCCGAATACTTGCAAAAAGAGGTCTTTAAGGAATACCGGGTGGGTCTTCTCCACGGCAAGATGAAGCCTGCGGAAAAGGAAAAAATTATGAGGGCCTTTAAGGAGGGAGAGTACCAGCTACTGGTAGCCACCACGGTGATAGAAGTGGGGGTGGATGTACCGGAAGCCACCGTCATGGTGATCGAGCACGCGGAAAGATTTGGTCTTTCACAATTACACCAGTTACGGGGCCGGGTGGGCCGGGGCGACAGGGCCTCTTATTGCTTGCTGGTGGCCCATAAACTCAAACCAGGCACCGAAGCGTGGCGTCGGCTCAAGATCCTTTGTGAGACCCAGGACGGCTTCCGGATCGCGGAGGAGGACATGAAGATCCGCGGGCCAGGTGAACTTCTGGGGGTAAAACAGTCCGGGTATTTTTCCCTGAAACGGGCGGACCTGATCCGGGACTACGACATGCTGGTGGCGGCGCGTCAGGAAGCCTTCGCCCTGCTAGCCGAGGATCCGGAGCTTGAAAGACACCCTCTCTTAAAAGAAATACTCTTTGAACGCTGGCAGGAACGCCTCAAACTTTCGGAAGTAGCCTAGGAGGGAGAAATGACAGTCTACGTAGGTATCATCGGTCTGGGCACGGTGGGTTCGGGTACGGTAAAAATCCTTTTCGAAAACCAATCTCTTATTAAAAAGAGGCTCGGGGCCCCGCTCCTGGTGAAAAAGATTGCGGTGCGGGATCCGAGTCTTCCCCGGCGGGTGGAGGTGCCTGATACCCTGCTGACCACGGATCCGGAAAGCATTTTCCGGGACCCGGAAATAAAAATAGTGGTGGAATTAATCGGGGGGCTTGAGCCGGCAAGAACTTTTATCTTGAGAGCCATCGAGGCCGGCAAACACGTGGTCACCGCCAACAAAGCGGTCCTGGCCGAATACGGGGCGGAACTCTTCGCCGCCGCCAAGGAAAAGGGAGTGGATATCGCCTTTGAGGCCGCGGTTGGGGGTGGAGTGCCCATCAT
>DROK01000168.1 GCA_011321895.1 Thermodesulfatator atlanticus | reverse complement strand
TACGACTGGCGTTAATAATTTTCGGGTTGCGCCTTTCCTGCGGGGTCATGGAGTTAATAATGGCTTCCATGCGCACCAGTTCCCGCTCATCAAAGGGGAGATTTTTGAGTTTGTTGCCCAGGCCGGGAATCAATTTGAGGATGTTTTCCAGCGACCCCAGCCTTTTCATCTGGCGGATCTGCTCCCTCAGGTCCTCCAGGGTGAAGGCCTCCCTCTTGAGTTTTTCCTGGAGTTCTTTGGCCTTTTTTAAGTCAAAGGCTTCCTGGGCCTTTTCGATAAGGGAAAGCACGTCCCCCATGCCCAGGATGCGGGAGGCCATCCGGTCCGGGTGGAAGACTTCCAGAGCGTCCAGCTTCTCCCCGGTACCCAAAAATTTTATGGGGCAACCCGTGACCGCCCGAATGGAGAGAGCCGCCCCTCCCCGGGCGTCTCCTTCAACCTTGGTGAGGATGACCCCGGTCAGGCCCACTTTTTCGTGGAAATTTTTGGCGATATTTACCGCGTCTTGACCGGTCATCGCGTCTGCCACCAGCAGGACCTCCCGGGGCGCTATCGCCTCTTTGATTTCCTGGACCTCTTGCATCATGGCTTCGTCGATATGCAAGCGCCCGGCGGTGTCGATGATGGCGACGTCATAGCCCTTGGCTTTGGCCTCGGCCAGGGCTTTTTTGACGATCTCTACGGGTTTTTCCTGAGGATCGGTTTCAAAGCAGGGCACTCCTACCTGACGGGCCAGGGTCTTCAACTGGTCTATGGCCGCGGGACGGTAAACGTCAGCCGGGACGAGAAAGGGCTTAAGCCCTTTTTTCTTCAAAAATTTGGCCAATTTGGCCGCGCTGGTGGTCTTACCGGAGCCCTGAAGCCCTACCAAAAGAATGGGGATGGGTCTGGGCCCGGTAAGGTTAAGGGGAACCGCCTCATCTCCCAGGGTGTGTACTAATTCTTCGTGGACGATTTTTATCAGCTGTTGGGCCGGGGTGAGGCTCTCCATGACCTCCGCCCCCAGGGCCCGCTCCTTTACCCGGTTGATAAAATCTTTGACCACCCGGAAATGGACGTCCGCCTCCAGTAAGGCCAGGCGGACTTCCCTGAGCCCCTTTTCTACGTCGCTCTGGGTAAGTTTCCCCTTACCCCTTAAGCGTTTGAAGGTGCTTTCTAAGCGTTCGCTTAGATTTTCAAACAAGAAGGACCCCTCTTTTTGTGATTTTGCCCCAAACTTTAACTTGAAAAGCCTTTAGCGGCAATGAGGGGCAGGTAAATTTTCTCCCAGGCCGTACCGGTGGGGATTGTTTTCGTAAACGGGGAGTATCTCGGGCAGGAGCCTCTTAATGGCTGCTATGCGTGCCTCGTCGGTGGGATGGGTGGAAAGGAAGGCCGGGGGACGCGGTTTACCCCGGGCCGCGGCCCTCATCCTCTGCCAAAAACGAAGCGCTTCCCGGGGGTCGTAGCCGGCGCGCGCCATTAGGTAAAGACCGATGTGGTCGGCCTCAAGCTCCTGTTTACGGCTGTAAGGCAGAATAACCCCCACCGTGGCCCCCAGTCCGTAGGCGGTAAGGAAGATCTTCCTGGTCTCGGGATCTTTGAGGTCGAGGACCTCAGCCAATAAGACCTCACCAAAGGCGGCTGCCAGCCCTAAACTCAGCCTTTCTGCTCCGTGGCGGGCGATGGCGTGGCCTATCTCGTGCCCCAACACCGCTGCCAGGCCGGCTTCGTTTTTGGCCACGGGGATAATGCCGGTATAAACAAAAACTTTTCCTCCTGGCAGACAAAAGGCGTTGATGACTTTTGGCTTGTCAATCACCCAAAATTCCCAGGGAAGGTTTTTGCCCGTAGCCCGGGCGATGCGCTCTCCCACCCTTTTAACGATGGCGTTAAGCTCGGGATCACGGCAAATTTTTTCCTTCTTTAAAATTTCACGGGAGGCCTCAAGACCAAGGCGCAACTCGGTCTGGGGATCAATGATGATAAATTGTTTGCGCCCGGTAACCGGGGCCGTGGCGCATGCCGCTAGAAAAAGAAAAAATAGCGGCAGGAAAAGGAGTCTACACGTTGCGTAATTCAACCTTGGCGGAGACATGTTTGCGCAAAAAAGACCTTAATTCTTCCAATTTCTCCGGGCCGTACAGCCCAAGATCTCTATCCGGTTCAAGGATTTCGGCTTCAGCTATAAAACGCTGAAGCGCTATCAGCGGCACCCCGTCTAAAAAGGGCAACATTTCTTCCAAATCCCTTTCGGTAACCAAATAAGGTACCGCGGTTATCCTGATCTCAAAAGGGAGGCCCTTTTCTTTGAGGATGGTCAAGGATTCTTTAACGGGTTCAAAGTCACCTTTGAGTTCTGCATATCTTGCCGGAGAGGTCTTCAGGTCCAGGGCTACGTAATCAAGGAGGCCTTCTTCTATCAGGTTTTTGAGGACTTCTGGCCGCGAGCCGTTGGTGTCAAGCTTAATGGCCAGGTCAGTCTCCGTTCTTATCCTCTCAAGGAGGGAGCGTAAAAGGTTTTTGCTGAGGGTGGGTTCCCCTCCCGTTATGACTACCCCCTGGATAAACCCTTCCCGTTTGCGGAGTTGAGTAAGGATTTCTTCTGGTGCAAGGGTCTCAAGGCTCTTTATCCGCTCCGGCAGGACAAGGTCTACGTTATAACAGAAGGGACAGCGGAAATTACACCCGGCGAAAAAGACCACCGCGGCCAGTCTGTCCGGGAAATCCACTAAACTCGTCCCCCGAAACCCCTTGATCATGCCCTTTAAATAAAACAGAAATTCTGCAAAAACCCAGCCCAAATTTGGCATCTTTAGGTGATCGGTTCCTTTCCGGAGCCATGACCAAAGGGTCGCGATGAAGTCTCAGGCTATCTTTTCCGGTTTTTGAGAGGCACCACTTCTTTTAAAGGACAGCGGGGTTCAAGGCGCCGGTCCCAATTTTCGTGGGCCAGCTTCCACAGGTCATCAACCGCGTCTTTAAGGGAAGGATATATCCTTTGGGGATCAAGCTTAAAGCGCGGATCCCTTTCAAGGACGTCCAGGATTTTTTCATTGAAAGAAGAAAAGGCCACCACAAATCCCCCGGCGACGAGCCTTTCTACCAGCAGTTCGAGGGTTTTGACGCCAGAGGCGTCAAGGTAGTTGAGGCCGCCGCATTCAAAGATGATGACCCGGAGACGGGGGAACTGGCGAAGGATCTTTAAGGTTTCGTTTTCGATATAACTCAGGTTGGCGAAGAATAAAGGACCATTAATCCTGATAACAGCCAGATAATTGCACAGGGCCAAACCATTTTTGCGGGCGTCACGAAAGACCCCGTCTGGTGCCAAGGAAAGTTCCGCCAGAGAGGGGCGCATCTTATGGTAGAAAAAGACGGCTATACTAAGAAGGACACCCAAAATGATGCCTTTGTCCAGATGCGGAGCGGTATAAAGGGTAACCAGAAAGGTGATGATGCAGATCACCCCGTCCGGGAAAAAGACTTTCAGGAT
>DROK01000167.1 GCA_011321895.1 Thermodesulfatator atlanticus | reverse complement strand
ATATTGGCGGAACGGCAACTTTAATTGGTGACCCACCAAATATTATGATCGGTTCCTATGCCGGTCTTACTTTTATGGATTTCGTCAAGAACTTGGCCCCTGTTTGTATTATCTCAATGATCGTTCTTTTTATTTACAATAAGTTTGTTTATAACCGGGAATATCATAAGGCCAAAATTGACGATATCCAGGCTTTTATTGAAAAGCTTCGTCAGGAATATCGTATCACAGACGCATCTCTGCTAGGCTTTGGCCTGGTCATTATGGCCGTTGTTATCTTGATGTTTTTACTGCACGGTGTCCTTCATATGGAAGTTTCCATTGCTGCCCTGTTCGGGGCCAGTGTCCTTTTTACCTACGCGCTGGTGACCAAGAAAATAGACCTTATTCATCTAATAGAAAAAGACATCGAATGGCCCACTCTCTTGTTTTTTATCTTTTTGTTCATCTTGGTGGGCGCGGTCGAAGACGTGGGGTTATTGGACATGATTGCCGACTGGGTCTTTCACCTTTCAGCAGGAAGCCTGGTGACGGCGGTCTGTTTGATAATCTGGGTCTCCGCCATTATGAGCGCTTTTGTAGACAATATCCCTTTTACCGCCACCATGCTCCCTATCACAGCCTATTTGACGAAAGTAATTCCGGGAGCAGAATCAGGGGTGCTCTGGTGGGCGCTGGCCCTGGGCGCCTGTTTCGGGGGGAACGGGACCATGATCGGGGCCAGTGCCAACGTGGTGACCCTTGGAATCGCCGAAGCCGCAGGGCACCGCATCACTTTCTTTGGTTTCATGAAAGTGGCCTTTATTTATATGATCATTAGCGTGGCTATCGCTAACGCCTGGCTGCTCATTTTCTATTAAAGGAGGAAAAGCATGGGTCAAGCCAAAGATTTCCTGCCCAATATGCAAAAGGTGTTGATCCCCCTGGACAAGTCTGATGCCTCAGAACGGGCCCTAAAATTTGCCGGCTGTCTTTTGGCCCCTATTTCTTGTGATGTGGTAAACGAAATCATCCTTTTACACGTCTTGGGGATATCTTTCATAGAAAAGATGGCCACCAATATAGATTTGCGTTTTGCCACCCTGAAAGAAAGCCCGCTTTTTAAAAGATTGGCCCAGGAATACATCGACAAAGAAATTGTCCCCTTTTTAGAAGAGAGTGAAGCCCTCTTACGCAAGGCCGGGGTCAAATGCGCCATAAAAAGGGAAATCCTTGAAGGAGACCCCACCAAAGAGATTGTTAATTACGCCCAAAAAAAGGGTATCCACACCATTATCATGGGGCGTAGGAGACGTTCGGCCATTAAAGAAAGGGTCTTGGGGAGCTGCAGTTACGCGGTTTCCCACCGGCCGGGGCGTCATACAGACTATATCGTAGGCCTGGAAGAAGTCCTCTGGGAAGCCTGCCCGGTACCCAGAATTTTAGTGCCTTTTGACGGTTCAGATTATGCCCGTTACGCCCTGCGGGAGGCCACGGGTTTGGCCCTGGCCTTCCCCAAAGGGGTGGTCAAACTGACGATTATCCACGTGGTGGAAGTTGCTTATATCAACCAGCTTGAAGCCACCGAAGAAGCCAAAAAAATGCTGGAAGAGGCCAAAAAGGAATTTGTCAGAAACGGTATTTCTGACTCCATCATCGATACGGAATTGCGTTACGGTGATCCCGCCGAGGAGATCGTAAAAGCCGCGGACGAGGGCAACTATAATATCATCATGATAGGTCGGACCGGAAAATCCGGTTTAAAAGAACTGGTTTTGGGAAGCGTCTCTTCCCGCGTACTGCACCTGGCGGAACGTCAAACCGTGGCCCTGGTCAGCGCCTAGGGCCTGGTATGGTAGCTGTATACCAAGGATCCGTTCCCGGTTTACCTTCCAAGAAAAAGGGAACGGATCCTATAGGATGCGACGCCCAGGTGCTCACGCCAAGGATTAAACAATCTCCGTTAAGGCCAAGGCCTTAAAGTAATTTATCCCTCAAAAATTAAAAAACCCGCCCGAGAACTTAGCCTATCTAAAAAATATATAGAATTT
>DROK01000166.1 GCA_011321895.1 Thermodesulfatator atlanticus | reverse complement strand
CCTTAATTTGCGCGCTTTTTGGCGCTCTTGCCGCAAAAACGACTCGTCAACCAACAGGTCCCTTACGCCTCCTCCCATGACCTTGCCGAAGAAAAAAAGATTTGTTAGCCCTAAGGCATGTTAAACTTTCAGGACCCCGCTTTAAAGCAAATCCACGAAAAAATTGAAAACAACGAACGTCTCAACCTTTCAGACGGTCTCAAACTATTCCAGACCAACGATCTTCTGGGCCTCGGGAAACTGGCCGCCCTGGTCAAAGAAAGACTCCATGGCCCCAAAGTATACTACGTTTTTAACCAGCACGTTAATTATTCCAACATCTGCGTAAACAGATGCAAATTCTGCGCCTTCAGACGCCCAAAGGGACACCCTGAAGCTTACGCCTTAAATATCGAAGAAATATTAACAAAACTTAAACAGGCCGGAAACAGCATCCGGGAAATTCACGTGGTGGGAGGCCTTCACCCAGATCTCCCATACCAATATTATTTGGACCTGGTCAGAAGTCTCAAAGAGAATTTTCCCCACGCCCATATCAAAGCCTTTACCTGTGTTGAAATTGACCACCTGGCCCGTATTTCAGGCAAAGACGTCAAAGAAGTCCTTAGCGAATTAAAACAGGCCGGGCTTTCCTGCTTACCCGGGGGCGGGGCGGAGATCTTTGCCGAAAGGATCAGGCAAAAACTCTGTCCCGAAAAAATATCCGGCCAGCGCTGGCTTGAAATTATGAAGATCGCCCACGAGCTGGGCATCCCTTCCAACGCCACCATGCTGTATGGCCACCTGGAAACCCTGGAAGAAAGGCTTGAACACTTACTGGCCCTGCGTAACCTCCAGGACCAAACCAAGGGTTTTCTCTGCTTTATTCCTCTGCCGTTTCTCCCGCAAAAATCCTACTTAAAAGAAATCTCCCCCACCACCGGCTTTGAAGACCTCAAAATGATAGCCGTCTCCCGGTTAATGCTTGATAACATCCCCCATATCAAGGCCTATTGGATATTTCTGGGCCTAAAACTTGCCCAGGTAGCCCTCCATTTTGGCGCCGATGACCTGCACGGCACCGTATACGAGGAAAAAATAAGCGAATTCTCGGGCCAGGAAGGGGAAAAGGCCCTTTCCCGAGAAGAAATAGAAAGGGTCATCCGGGAAGCGGGCTTTCAACCCGTCGAAAGAGACGCCCTCTACCGCCCCGTTTAGTCTTCCGCGATTTTTGCTAGCGATACGATCTTTTCTCCAGGTGTGAGCATAAAAAGGCGCACTCCCTGGGTGGCTCTGCCCTGAAGGGGAATGTCTTTTACCCGCAACCGGATAATCTTACCAGCTGAAGAAACCAGCATGATCTCGTCTTCAGCCAGTACCCGTAAACACCCTACTAAGGCCCCGGTCTTATCCGTAAGCTTCATGGCCATGATACCCTTACCACCCCGGCTCTGGGCCCGGTACTCCTTCAAGGGCGAGCGTTTACCGTAGCCTGCTTCGGTAACCGTCAGGAGATCGGCCTGGTCTTCGGCGTCTAAAATTTCCAGACTCACCACCTCGTCTCCCCGGCTGAGCTCAATCCCCTTTACACCGGCTGCCGTGCGGCCCATGGGGCGGACTTCTGTCTCGGGAAAACGAATAGCCTGTCCCCTTTTGGTGGCCAGCAAAATGTCCTTTTGCCCGTCGGTAAGACCGCAGGCGATGAGCTCGTCCCCTTCCTTGAGGCTGGTAGCCACTATGCCTGTGCTGCGGGGGTTGGAAAAGGCGATTAAGGGGGTCTTTTTGACCAGTCCTTTCCGGGTGACAAAGAAAACAAAGTGCTGCTCATCAAAGACCCGCACGGGTAAAACCGTGGCCAGTTTTTCTCCGGAATCCAAGGGGAGCAGGTTGCGCAAACTGGTTCCCTTGGCGGTACGCCCCGCCTGAGGGATGTCGTAAACCTTGAGCCAGTAAAGACGACCCCTGTTGGTAAAACAGAGGAAGTAATCATGGGTTGAGGCTACGTAGAGCTGGGTGACGATATCCTGGTCTCCCGCCTCCACTCCGATTTTACCCCTCCCTCCGCGCCGCTGGCTCCGGTAAGTGCTGACTGGCAGACGCTTGATGTAGCCCCGGTGGGTCACCGTTACCACGACGTTTTCTTCTGCAATCAGATCCTCCACCGAAAGCTCTTCTGCCTTGGGGATGATCTGGGTGCGCCTCTCGTCGGCGTATTCCCGCTTGATGGCCAGGAGCTCTTCCTCGATCACCTTCCAGAGCACTTTTTCTTCGGAAAGGATCTTTTCGTACCAGGCAATTTGGCGTTTTAATTCCTCATATTCGGCCTTTAGCTTTTCCCGTTCGAGCCCCGTTAAACGCTGAAGACGCATGTCAAGGATGGCCTGGGCCTGGGCGGCGCTCAGCCCAAAGCGCTTTATCAACCCCTCTTTGGCCTCCTGAGGGGTACGGGAGGCCCGAATAAGCGCGATTACCTCGTCTAAATGCTCCAGGGCCTTGAGAAGACCCTCCAGAATATGGGCCCTTTCCCGGGCTTTGCGCAATTCATAAAGGGTTCGTCTTATAACTACCGTGCGCCGGTGGGCCAAAAAATGCCCCAGGAGTTCGCGCAAATTGAGCTGTTCTGGCCGGTTGTTCACCAGGGCCAACATAATGACCCCGAAAGTGGTTTCTAAGGGGGTCTGTTTGTACAACTGGTTTAGAATCACAGGGGCAAAATCCTGCTTCTCCCGTTTGAGTTCAATGACGATCCTTAACCCTTCCCGGTCCGATTCGTCCCTCACCTCCGCGATACCTTCTATCTTTTTGTCCCGGGCCAGGGCGGCGATCTTTTCCACTAACTTGGCCTTATTCACCTGATAGGGTAACTCCGTGACCACGATGGCCACCTTTCCCCCTTCGCGCTCCACGTGGGCCCGGGCTCGGAGTTTGATTAGGCCCTTGCCCGTGGCGTAGGCCTCTTTGATGCCCGCCGCGCCGCAAATATAAGCCCCGGTGGGGAAATCAGGGCCCTTGATGTGTTCTAACAATTCGTCCAGGGTGATATCCGGGTTCCGGATCATGGCCACCAGGGCGTCAATTACCTCTCCCAGATTATGTGGGGGGATATTGGTGGCCATCCCTACGGCGATCCCGGAAGCCCCGTTGATCAACAGGTTAGGAATCCGGCTGGGAAGGACTACCGGCTCCTGCAGGGTATTATCGTAATTGGGCATAAAATCCACGGTCTCTTTTTCGATATCAGCCAATAATTCGTGGGCGATCTTGGCCATGCGCACCTCGGTGTAACGCATGGCCGCGGGGGCGTCGCCGTCCAGAGAGCCAAAATTCCCCTGCCCGTCAATCAGGGGGTAACGCATGGTAAAATCCTGGGCCAACCGCACCAGCGTATCGTAAACCGCCATGTCTCCGTGGGGGTGATATTTACCGATGACGTCTCCTACTATACGGGCGCTTTTCTTGTAGGGCTTATTCCAGTCGTTTTTGAGCTCGTACATGGCGTATAAAATACGCCGTTGCACCGGTTTGAGGCCATCTCGCACGTCCGGAAGGGCCCTACCTACGATCACGCTCATGGCGTAATCCAGGTAGGACTTCTTAAGTTCCTCTTCTATGGGAATAGGGATAATCTCCGCCATGCCCTGCTCTCCTTTCCAGAGTATGCCAGGGTTTTATACCACAGGAACGGGCTTTGCGCTTGGGTGTAGCCAACTCCCCTGACCCGTGGTATTAAAACGGCCCAAAGGGAAAGGAGCGCACATGAAAGCCCTTATAGTCCTGGAAGACGGGACCACTTTCTGGGGAAGGTCTTTCACTGGCCCGGGAGAGGCCTTCGGGGAAATAGTCTTTAATACCGCCATGACCGGCTACCAGGAGATCCTCACCGATCCCTCCTACCGGGGCCAGATCGTCACCATGACCTACCCCCTCATCGGAAACTACGGGGTTAACGACGAAGACAACGAAAGTCTTCGCATCCAGGTGGAAGCTTTCGTGGTGCGGGAATACCAGCCCTTTTACAGCAACTGGCGGGCCAAGCGTTCTCTGGGAGAGTGGCTTAAAGCTCAGGGGATCTTGGGGGTAGACCAGGTGGACACCCGGGCCCTCACCCGCCATATCCGTCTCCAGGGCGCCATGAAAGCCGGGATCTCCACCCAAGACCTGAACCCGGCCTCCCTCCTGGAACGGGTCAAGGCCTCACCAGGGCTGGTGGGTCGCGACCTGGTCAAAGAGGTGACCTGTAAGGAACCCTACCGCTGGGTCAACGG
>DROK01000165.1 GCA_011321895.1 Thermodesulfatator atlanticus | reverse complement strand
GCTGCCAAGGTAAACGAAAAGACCCGGGCCATCGTTATCATCAACCCCAACAACCCTACCGGGGCCGTCTATTCAGAAGAGACTCTTCGGGGGATCGTTGAGATCGCCAAAAGGCACCAGCTGGTGATCCTTTCGGACGAAATTTACGACAAGCTGGTTTTCGACGGTCAAAAACACATCTCCATCGCGTCCCTTGACCCCGAAGTCCCCATGGTAACTTTTAACGGCCTTTCCAAATGTTATCTGGCCCCGGGGTTTCGTATCGGTTGGGGCATTGTTTCCGGGCCGTGGGAGGTGGTAAAAGATTTCGTAGAGGCGATTCATAAGCTCGCCCGGGCCCGGCTTTCCACCAGTCATCCCAAGCAATACGCCATCCCGGTAGCCCTTAACGGGAACCAAAACCACCTGGACGAAGTCATTTCCAAGCTGCGGCGCCGCCGGGACCTGACCGTAACCATGTTAAACGACATCCCGGGGATCTCCTGCGTCAGGCCAGAAGGTGCCTTTTATGCCTTCCCCCGTATCGATATTCCCGGGGTCTCTGACCGGGACTTTGTGAAAGAGCTCATCTCCGAGACCGGCGTGGTGGTGGTGCACGGCAGTGGTTTCGGGCAGAAACCGGGGACAGCCCACTTCCGGGTGGTCTTTTTGCCCCCGGAAGACGTGCTTGAACGGGCTTACGAGCGGATCAAAAAGTTTATGAAAAATTATCTGGCCCGTCGGGGTTTAAAGGCGGCGTAAACGGTAACCACTCCCAGGGTTAGCGGGAAGGAATAGACCCCTTCAAAACCGGTTGCTTTAAGCAGTCTTTCTACTCCCTGGGGGGGCAGAAAGGCCGCGATGGAACGGGCCAGGTATTCGTAAGCCTCCCGGTCCCCCGTAAGCTTTCCCCCCAGAAAGGGCATGAATTTGGAAAGATAGACGCGGTAAACCGGGGCGAAAAGCGGGTTCCTGGGCCGCGAAAACTCAAGGATAACGAATTTGCCTCCGGGTTTTAAGACCCGCCAGACCTCACGCAGTCCCTCTTCTAAATGGGCCAGGTTTCTTATCCCAAAGGCCACGGTGGCTGCGTAAAAAGAGGCGTCCCGAAAGGGGAGTCGCTCCGCGTCTCCCTGGATGCAAAAAATAAAAGGGCAGGCCGGGTGCCTCTTTAGGCGGTGGGCGCCGAAGGAGAGCATTTCGTAAGTGAGGTCCAGGGCCATTACCATCCTTGGGCGCTGGCGTACGATCTCTTGCGTTAAGGTCAAAGTACCTGCACACAGGTCCAGGATGGGACCGGGGTATCTTTTGAGTTCTCTTACCGTGCGCCAGCGCCAAAAATGGTCCAGCCCCAGGCTGCCCAGGGTATTTACCAGGTCGTAGCGCCTGGTAACCCGGGAAAATTTTTCTCTTACGTAATGTTTCTTTTGGCTTACATCCGGTAACATAAGAGCAAAACTAGTGGAGTTCCGCCCCCATGACAAGGACAGACCGCCTGGTAGAGGCCCTCTTAGGGGTTGCCATTGGAGACGCCCTGGGTTTCCCTTTCGAAGGCAAGCCCCGGGAGCAGCTGGCCACGGTTGATCTGTCTCACCTTCCTGCCGGGCGGTTTCCGCCTGGGACGTGGTCTGATGATACGGCGCTTACCTTTATCACCGCCGAAAGTCTTTACCTTTCAGGGGCCCTTGACTTAAACGACCTTGCCGGGCGTTTTTTGCGCTGGCTAAAAGAGGGCTACTTTACCCCTTTTGGCCAGGCCCTGGGCATCGGGAGGGCCACCCGGGAGGCCCTTTTGCGCCTCGAAAAAGGTGTTCCCCCGGAAGAGGCCGGCGGAAAGGGGGAGAGGGATAACGGAAACGGGAGCCTGATGCGCCTCTTACCCGTGGCCCTCTGGTACGCCAAAGACCCGCTTGAGGAGGCCCTCACCTGCCTTCATAAAGCCTCCTCTCTGACCCACGCCCATCCCCGGTCCCTGGTAGCCTGTGGCCTTTTTGGTTTGCTGGTAAGAAAGATAGTGGCTGGAAAGGCCTTGAAGACCGCCCTTTTAGAAACTGCTAAAGAAGGCCCTCATCTTTACGCCTCCTCCCCCTTTCGGGAAGAACTTACCCATTACACTCCGCTTTTTGAAGGAAAGATCTTCCTTGAAAAAGAAGAGAGGATAATCAGTTCGGGCTACGTGGTACACACCCTGCTGGCCGCCTTTTGGGTCCTTTACCGCACGGAGGACTTTGCCGCCGGAGTGAAACTGGCGGTGAGGCTTGGGGGAGACACGGATACCCTGGCGGCGGTGGTAGGTGGGGTGGCGGGGCTGTATTACGGCCTTGCTTCGGCCCCTGAATCCTGGCTTAATGGGTTACAAAAGCGGGAGCTTTTGGAGCAGACCGCCCACGAGTTTGCCCGGAGACTTGGGGAAAGATGGAGAGATTTAAACCAGCGGTAACCAAAAGGTGGCTTTATTTTGTCCTGGGGGTCCTCTGGGGTGGGGTTGGCCTCTTTCTCTGCTTACGGGCCTACCTGTGGCTCAGGCCCTCTGGTTTAAAAGGGCACCTGATCTTTGTGGTGGCCCTGTTTTTGTCTTTTGTGGTGGGCCGCTACGGTCTTTCCCGTATCGCTTTCCGGAACCTCAAGCGGCTTGACGAAAAACCGGAAAAGGTCTGTTGTTTTGCCTTTCAGCCCTGGCGGAGTTACCTCCTGGTAGCGTTGATGATTTTTTTGGGGGTAAGCCTTAGGCGTTCCAACCTGCCCCGGCCCCTGCTGGCCTTTCTTTACGCGGTGATGGGGGGCGGGCTCATTACGGCAAGCTTTCACTATTTTCACGGCGGGTTGCTCAGGCTTAAAAACCGTTAGGACTTGAGCTTTTCGTAGTATTTGGGGTGCATATAAGCCACTTCTTCCCGGTCTTTGTAGCCAGAGATCATGCTCCTTAAGGCCCCCTTGACCGCCAAAAGGGACATATAGAGGTGGACCAGGAATAACCCGAAGACCGCCAGCCCCAAAGAGAGGTGGATGACCAAATACTGGCGCAGCACTGAAACCGGCGCTTTGAACTGATAAAGCGTATAGCCGGTATAAAACATCACTATCCCGCCCACGGTGCCCAGCCAAAACCAGAGCTTTTGTCCGGCGTTGAATTTCCCCGCTGGCACCGGGCGTTGCCGGCGCCAGAGATAACCCCCCAGGACCAGAAACCACTTAAGGTCGTAAGGGGCCGGAAACATGTCTTTCAGGAGGAGCAAAAAGAGAAGGACGCCGAAAGGGACAAAAGAAAAGGCCGCCCCCACGTGGACCGCCCGCAGCTTGAGGACCAGGGCCCCTCCTCCCAAAAACTTGGCAAAGATCACCGCCAGCCCTGAAAGGACCAGCAGGCTCATGGTAAGGGCCGCCCCCCAGTGAACGAGACGGAGGAAGACCCCGTAGTAAAAGACCTTCTCCCCGCTTTCCGGAAACTTTTTGGGGCCGAAGACCACGTAATGGACCAGAAAGATCAGGGGAAGCCCTGCCAGCAGGACCCCGTAATAATTTTTGAAGGAATTGACCCTGGTGATAAACTCTCGGCCCTCCCGGGGCCAGGCGTCGGTGATGATGGGGTTTAAAGCCCGGAAGATTTCGGTGGTGGAGACGGTAGCCGGCACCCGCAAGAGCCCGGCCGCCAGGACCGCGGCCGGGACGATTATTAACAAAAGGAAAAGGACCAGTTTTTTCATGACTAGGCCCCTAATCCTTATAGGCTCTTGACCAGCCCCAGGCTAGACCGCTTCCCCTTTTGGCCACCCGGGCCTGGAAGATATCCGCGATCACTGCCCCGTCCCCGGCCAGCAGGGCCTTGGTGGAACACATCCCCGCGCAGAGGGGGACTTTTCCTTCCGCGATGCGGTTCTGACCGTAAAGGCGCCTTTCTTTTTCGGAGAAGGTCGGGGCTGGCCCGCCTGCGCAAAAAGTACATTTATCCATGGCTCCCCGGGCCCCGAAGGCGTTGTCTCTGGGGAACTGAGGGGCGCCGAAGGGACAGGCCATAAAACAATAACCGCAGCCAATACAGACGTCCTTATTCACCAGGACGATACCGTCTTCGCGCTGATAAAGGGCCCCGGTGGGGCAGACGGCGATACACGGGGCGTCTGAGCAGTGCATACAGGCGATGGAAATGCTGTGTTCTCCTGGTTTGCCTTCGTTAATGATTATTACCCGGCGCCGGTAAATACCGGTGGGTAACTGGTGCCCCTCTTTGCAAGCCACGACGCATCCGTTACAGGCGATACACCGTTCGATATCACAAAGGAATTTCATCCGGGCCATAATTTCCTCCTTTCAGCCGGCGGCCCATGCCGCCGGCCTTCTTACTAGGCCTTTTTCAAACGACAAAGCCCTTCCTTGGTGGCCTGAATCTGGGTGATGATATCGTACCCGTAGTTGGTCACGATGTTGGCCGGCTCACCCAGGGCGTACGGAACGTGCCCCTCGGGGTAATTGGCGGCGTAGGACCGGCCCATAAAGAAGCCACCAAAGTGGAAGGGCAAAAAGATGGTCCGCTCGTCTACCCGGTCGGTAATCTTCACTTTGACTTTGATACGGCCGCCTTCCGGTGATTCGATCCAGACGTAATCGCCTTCCCGCAACCCGTAATCGTTGGCCACCTTGACGTTGATCTCCGCGTACATTTCCGGGGCCAGTTCCGCCAGGTACTTGTTGCTACGGGTCTCAGCCCCACCTCCCATGTGTTCCACCATGCGCCCGGTGATAAGGACCAGGGGATATTCCTTCACCAGCTCCGGCTTCTGTTCACTGGCAAAGCGGGTGTAAACCCGGTAATGGTCCGGTTTGTCCGGATAGGTCGGATATTTTTTAATGAGGTCTGCCCGTGGCGAGTGTAACGGCTCGCGGTGCACCGGTACCGGATCGGGAAAGTTCCAGCAGTAACAACGGGCCCGGGCGTTGCCGAAAGGCGCCATACCGCGTCTTAGCGCTTCCTTGATGACGTTTATGTCCGTCTTCCAGCCCGGAAATTCCGGATACCCTCCTTTTATCTCGCTGCCCGGGTTGGCTACCCCGGGGGCCGCAAGCAGGTTTTCCTTACGCCCGTCCGGATAGGTGTATTCCGTACCGAAGCGGGCCCGGAAGGGTAACCCACCTTTGGCTACGGGTTTAGAAATGTCGTAGAGGATCGGGGTGCCGGGATGGGTTTCCGTCCAGCAAGGCCAGGGAAGCCCGTAATATTCTCCGTCACAGGGACCGCCCCTGGCCTGGAGGGTGTCGATATCAAAGGTGTGCCAGTTATCGGTGTGTTTCTTGATCCGCTCCGGCAACCATCCGCAAAGCCCGATGGTAAGGGCCCCGCGGGCGATTTCCCGGGTGATATCTTCCGGTATCTGCTTGATGTTTTTATAAAACTTATCCGCAAAGCCGAACCGCTTTACGAATTCGTACATGATTTCGTAATCCGTCTTGGCCTCGTAGATAGGATCCACCACCTTGTAGCGCCACTGGGCCTGACGCGAAGAGCTGGTTACGCTGCCTTCGGTTTCGTACTGGCTGGTGGATGGCAGGAGATAGACGTTGTCCTTCTCACACATGGCGGCGGTGGTGGTGGGGAAGGGATCGATAATGACCACCAGGTCCAGCTTATCCAGCGCCTTTTTGAGCTTGTGGTATTGCGACTGGGAATTGGAGGCACAACCCCAGAAGACCACCGCCCTGATCGGGGTGTACTGGGTGATCTTGTCTTCCTGGATGACCCCTTCGTACCACCGGGCCAGGGTAAAGCCCTTCTTGTGCATGTATTCCTTGCTGTGAAAACGGCTCTTGATCCACTCGTAATCCACCCCCCACACCTTACACCAGTGCTTCCAGGAGCCTTCTTTAAGACCATAGTAAGCGGGAAGAGAATGGGAGAGTACGCACACGTCGGTGGCCCCTTGAACGTTATCGTGCCCGCGGAAGATGTTGGTCCCGCCTCCGGAAACCCCCATGTTCCCCAGGACCAGTTGGAGGATACAGCAGGCCCGGGTGTTGCTTGAGCCGATATGGTGCTGGGTAATACCCATGCACCAGATTACCGTCCCGGGCCGGTGGGTGGCCAGTAATTTGGCCACGCGGGCCAGCTGCTCTTTAGGCACCCCGGTAATGTCTTCCACCACCTCCGGGGTGTAATGGGCCGCTACCTTGCGCATTTCCTCAAAGCCCGCCACCCGGGTGCGGATAAACTCTTTGTCATGCCAGTCGTTTTGGATGATGTAGTTGATGAGGCCCATGAGAAAGGCCGTGTCTGTGCCCGGCCTTATGCGTACGTATTCCGTCGCCTTGGCCGCCAGCTTGGTAAACCGGGGGTCCACCACGATCAGCGGGGCCCCGTTT
>DROK01000164.1 GCA_011321895.1 Thermodesulfatator atlanticus | reverse complement strand
CTGAAGGGGCACAATTATGGGCCTCGTCCACGATAAGAAGATCCCAGGAGGTGGTGCTCAGGAATTGCTGTAGATAGGGCTCTCGTTTTAAAAAGTCCATGGAGGTGATAAGCCGCGGGAAGGACTCCCAAGGGTTCACGTGAAGCCCGTATTCCCTCTGAAGCCTTAAAATTTCGTCCCGGTCTATGATCTTAAAGACCAAATTAAATTTAGTAAGCATTTCGTCCTGCCACTGCCTCTGAAGCGAGGCCGGGCAAAGAATCAGGATCTTGCGCACACGGCCGCGAGCAAGAAGTTCCTGGAGGATGAGGCCGGCCTCTACCGTTTTCCCGAGCCCCACATCATCGGCCAGAAGGAGAGAGACCCGGGGCATGGCCAGCGCCCTTGCCACCGGCTCAAGCTGATAGGGTTCGATCTCTATAGCACCACGGAAGGGCGCGGTAAACGAGTCATTGGTGAATACCGAGGCCTCGGTCCACTTGAAAGAAAGAAGAAGCGAGGCCAATCTTTCCGGAGGGTCCCAGGCCGAAAGGTCAGGAAAACTTATCACGTCTTCGACCCGGGGAGAAACTTCAAGCTCCCAGATAACCTCAAGGGAGGTGCCTAAGCGGTGATCCTCCAAGGACTCAAGGGCAACTTTGTGAAAAGTCGCCTCAGAAGTTAAATAAGGGTAAACATCTTGAACTAAAAAGGTCTGGTTCCTTACCCTTACTATCTGACCGGGTTCTGGGATTGTCATTCGCCTTGGACGGCCTTTACCCCCTGATTTTTTCAATCATAGCAAAAAAGAGGTTTCCTAAAAAGGAGGTCTTTTATAGGCAGGTTAGGAAGGAAGTTTTGTGAACAGAAATCGTCAATTAATGGGGTGACCGGTGGGATTTGAACCCACGATCCCCGGGGCCACAGCCCGGTGCTCTAACCAACTGAGCTACGGTCACCTCCGCGATTAGAAATTTAACCTATTTTAGGCCTTTGGCAAGGGGATGGTCTTAAGACGAAAATGGCTGGGGGACTAGGATTCGAACCTAGACCGGCGGGTCCAGAGCCCGCTGTCCTGCCGATTAGACGATCCCCCAGCTCTACGTGAGTAAAAATAGCGAAAACTGCACCTATGTCAAGTAAGCTCAAGGGCCCCTACGCGGATTTCCGTCCTGATGGGCAGGGCCAGAGAAGCCGCCAGCCGAAAAAGCAGGTGATCCAGCCAGGACAAGACCTTCTCAAAGGTCTCAAGGTCTATTTCCTGAAAATTCACGATAACCCGTAAGCAGTCGGCCTCCCGTTTAAAGGTAAGAGGGAAACACATGTCGGCATAAAGGCCTTCAACCGTAAAGACGCCGTCGCTGTTGATCCTCTCACCCAGATATTTCTCAAATTCAGCAAAATTTAAAGACCGGTTTTCGACTTCAAACCTGGGCTCTTCTCCTTCCGGTCTCCGGGAAAGAGAAGGCTTTTCGATCACGAAAGTGAGCTGGTGCAATTCTTCCCGGGTCTGGTAGCGGAGCTTGGTAAAAAGGACTTCAAGGGTGGGGAAACCGTAACTTTTCTGATCCTCAAATTCCTCCAAAAATTCGGTGGCCGGCAGGCGGCGTTTAGAAGTGGGATAGGGCAGGATTTCTGCAAGTTGCCTCAGGACCTCGTCCGAAACTTTGACCTGTTGAAAGACCCGCAGCCCCGCCTCTTTGATGGCTTCTTTCCAGAAGTGATCCCTTTCAAAATCCCGGCTCCCGTAATCGTATTCGTAATAGACCTCCTTTATCCCGGCAGAGGCGATAAGCTTGAGGCAGACGTAACAGGGGGCAAGGGTGCAATAAAGAGAGGCCCCTTCTACCGGGATCCCGAAGCGGGCCGCCTGGGCGATGGCGTTGGCCTCAGCGTGGGTGGCCCGACAGTAGTTATATTTGTCGATATCAGGGACCCCCTTCTCCCGCCTGAAACAATAACCCGGGCCGCGGTCAATACAATGCCAGGCCCCTGGCATGGGCCCGTTGTAGCCGGTGGCCAGGATGCGTTTGTCCTTTACGATGACCGCCCCGGAGGGGCGAGAATTACAGCCGGAGCGCAAGGCCACCATTTTGGCAAGGAGCATAAAATATTCGTGCCAGGGCGCCCGTTTCATAGGGCAAATTTGCCGGCCAATTCCGGATAAAGGGGAAATTCTTGGCAGAGTTTGGCTACTTTTTTCCTGATTTCCTTCAAAAGGGCATCGTTCTGGTGGTTGTTAAGTACGGAGACTATCCACTCCCCTACTTCTTCTATTTCCTTTTCGCGCAAGCCCCTGGTGGTCACCGCCGGAGTACCTATCCTGATCCCGCTGGTCACTTTGGGCGGCAGCGGGTCAAAGGGGATGGCGTTTTTGTTAACGGTAATACCGGCCTTTTCCAGGGCTTGCTCTGCTTCGGCCCCGGTAAGCCCGTGGCCGGTAAGGTCAACCAGGATCAGATGGTTATCCGTTCCCCCGGAGATGAGGCGGAACCCGGCCCCTTTGAGTACCTGGGCCAGGGCCCGAGCGTTGGCCACCACCTGTTGCTGGTAAGTCTTAAACTCAGGGGCCAGGGCCTCCTGAAAACACACGGCCTTGGCCGCGATAATGTTCATGTGCGGACCGCCCTGAATGCCCGGGAAAATGGTCTTATCAAGGATCTTGGCAAAGCGTTCCCGGGCCAGGATGAAACCACCCCTGGGCCCGCGCATGGTCTTGTGGGTGGTGGAGGTAACGAATTCCGCGTAAGGCACCGGAGAAGGGTGGATACCCGCGGCCACCAGGCCTGCAATATGGGCCATATCCACCATAAGGTAGGCCCCTACCTCGTCAGCAATGGTGCGAAAGGCTTCAAAGTCGATGATACGCGGGTAGGCACTGGCCCCGGCAATAATGAGCTGGGGTTTGTATTCCAGCGCCAGCCGGCGTACCTCTTCGTAATCAATGGTTTCCGTCTCACGGGAAACGCCGTAGTGTACCACCCGGTAAAGCTGCCCGGAAAAGTTAACCGGGGCCCCGTGGGAGAGATGACCACCGTGGGCCAAGTTCATGGTAAGGATCGTGTCACCCGGAGAGAGGATGGCAAAATAGACCCCCATATTGGCCTGGGTCCCGGAATGGGGCTGGACGTTGGCGTATTCAGCCCCAAAAAGGGTCTTAAGCCTTTCAATGGCCAGGGTTTCGATCTGGTCGACGATCTCGCAGCCCCCGTAGTAGCGCCGGCCGGGATAACCCTCGGCGTATTTGTTCATCAAGACGGAGCCTTCGGCCTCCATCACCGCCAAGGAGGCGAAATTCTCTGAGGCGATCATTTCAAGCTGCCCGCTCTGGCGGACAAGCTCTTGGCCGATGAGAGAAAATATTTCAGGATCGGTATCCTTTAAAAAACCCATGTTTAGCCTCTTTCAGACAACTCATCTATTTGGTTGACCCGTCTTAGGTGGCGCCCCCCTTCAAAAGGGGTTTCCAAAAAGACCTTTACCATCTCCAGCGCCAGGACGTCGCCGATTACCCGCCCCCCTAAAACCAAAACGTTGGCGTCGTTGTGGAGGCGGCTCATCCGGGCGGTAAACAATTCGTGACAAAGGGCCGCCCTGATCCCGGGAAAACGATTGGCCACCATGCTCATCCCAAGACCGGTGCCGCAGACCAATATCCCTCGCTCCGCTTCCCCTTGCAGGACAGCCTTTGCCACTTTGGCCCCGTAAACCGGGTAATCCACCGAATCAGTAGAATGACAACCCAGATCCAGGACCTCGTGCCCGGCTTCCTGCAAAAATTTCTTGATCTTTTCTTTGAGTTCAAAACCGGCGTGATCAGCTCCCAAGGCAATTTTCATGGCTAACCTTCAAAAGCTTTGAAGATGATAACCGCGTTGGTACCCCCAAAACCAAAAGAATTGGACATGGCCACCCGCACCCTGGCCTCACGGGCCTTATTGGGCACATAGTCCAGGTCACATTCGGGATCCGGCTCCTCGTAATTGATGGTAGGAGGTATTATTCCTTCGGTGATCGTCTTTACCGTAAAGACCGCTTCCACCCCACCGGCTCCTCCCAGCAGGTGGCCCGTCATTGATTTGGTTGAAGAAACCGGGATCTTCTTGGCGTGGTCTCCAAAAACGCGCTTGATGGCCTTCGTCTCAGCGGCGTCGTTTAAGGGGGTGCTCGTCCCGTGGGCGTTAATGTAGTCCACTTCTTCAGGCTTTAGCCCTGCGTCCTCAAGGGCCAGTTCCATGCACTTGGCCGGTCCTTCCCCTTCAGGGGTGGGGGCGGTCATGTGGTAAGCGTCCCCGTTTAGACCATAACCCACCACTTCGGCGTAAATTTTGGCGCCCCTGGCCTTAGCGTGTTCAAGTTCCTCTAAAATCAGCACCCCGGCCCCTTCGGCGATCACAAAACCGTCCCTCCGGGCGTCAAAAGGACGGCTGGCCTTCTCCGGGGTATCGTTAAACTTGGTGGAGAGGGCCTTCATCACCGCAAACCCCGCCACGGTCAAAGGGGTTATCAGGCCCTCGGTACCACCGGCGATCATCAAATCAGCCAGTCCCTCCCGGATCAGCCGGAAACTCTCCCCGATGGCGTGGGTACCGGCGGCACAGGCGGTACACACCGCGGTGTTAGGCCCTTTAGCGCCGTAGAGAATAGCCACCTGACCTGAGGCCATATTGGGGATGATCATGGGGATGAAAAAGGGTGTCACCCGGCGCCAGCCCCTTTCCTTGAGGATGTGGGCGTATTTTTCCACGGTGCCGGTGCCCCCCATCCCGACTCCGATAATCACCCCGGCCCTTTCTCCGAGCTTTTCTTTGAGCCCGGCGTCTTCTAAGGCTTCACGGGTGGCGGCGATGGCGTACTGGATAAAGGTGTCTACCCGGCTGACCAGCTTTTTGGGCATATACTCTTCCGGCACGAACCCCTTTACCTCCCCAGCTATGCGGCTCGCGTAGCCAGAGGCGTCAAATTTGGTAATGGGCCCGATGCCAGATCGGCCTGCCACGATGTTCTCCCAGGCCTCTTTGACGCCCAAGCCCACCGGGGTTATCGCCCCGAGGCCCGTGACCACCACCCGCCGACGCATATCTATTCTCCTACTTTGGCTTTTACGTAATCAATAACGTCTTTGACCGTGCGTAGCTTTTCTGCCTCCTCGTCCGAAATCTCCATGCCAAAGGCCTCTTCCATGGCCATCACCAGTTCCACCAGGTCCAGCGAATCAGCCCCCAGGTCGTCAATAAAAGAGGCTTCGGGTTTGACCTGCTCCCGGGGAACATTCAATTTTTCCACGATG
>DROK01000163.1 GCA_011321895.1 Thermodesulfatator atlanticus | reverse complement strand
ATCCCGGGGATTTATCTTGAACAACCGGAAGATACCAACTTTTTACGCTTCGTGGCCACGGATGGTCATCGTTTGGCGATGATAGATCGCGAGGTGGCCAATATTGAGGTTTTGAGGCTCAATCCCGGGATTATTCTACCCCGTAAAGCCGCCCAGGAAATGAAAAAGATCGCCCAGGAAATACCGGTGGTCCAATTTGGTCTGAAGGAAAACCACGCCATTCTGGCGGCGCCCAACCTCGTCTTTACCGCCCGTTTAATTGACGGCCAGTACCCTGACTACCGGGCGGTTATCCCGCAAATCGAAGAAAAACCCGTTTTGGCCCCGCGGAAAAAGCTACTTGAGGCCTTAAAGCGTATTTCGGTGATTTCTGCCGAACGTTACCGTCCGGTCTCCTTTAACGTTTCGCCAGGCACCTTGGTGCTGGTTTCCCAGCACCCGGACCTTGGCGAGGGCCGGGAGAAAGTACCTATCCAATACGAAGGCGAAGAATTTGTTTTAAACTTTAACGCCAAGTATCTTATAGACGTGCTTGAAGTACTCGGTTCAGAAGAAGTGGAATTTTATATGCGCGATGAGGATACCCCCTGTGTCATAAAAGGGCCCGAAGACACAGGATTCTTGGGCCTGGTAATGCCGATGACCAGCGTATAGCACCATGGGAGACAAATACAAGGCTTCACAGATCAAAGTTTTGGACGGCCTGGAAGGGGTACGCGTACGCCCCGCCATGTACATCGGTTCTACCGGGGTGGAAGGGTTTCACCACCTCCTGTGGGAGGTGGTGGATAACGCGGTGGATGAGGCCTTGGCAGGGTACTGTACGGAAATCAAGGTCATCATCCACCAGGACAATTCCATCACGGTAGAGGACAACGGGCGCGGTATCCCCATCGATATCCACCCCACCGAAGGGATTCCGGCTCTGGAAGTGGTGATGACCAAACTCCACGCCGGAGGAAAATTTGATCACAGCGTCTATAAAGTTTCCGGTGGTCTTCACGGGGTCGGGGTCTCGGTGGTGAACGCCCTTTCGGAATGGCTGGTGGCCGAAGTCCACCGTGACGGAAAAATTTACGTACAACGTTATGAAAGGGGGCGTGCGGTAACCCCGCTTGAGGTAAAGGGAGAAACCAAAAAGACGGGTACCCGTGTCACTTTTAAGCCGGATCCTGAAATTTTCGGGGAGCAGGAGTTTCAATACGAAATTATCGAACATCGTTTGCGGGAACTGGCCTTTCTCAATCCCAGGGTCAAATTCATTTTGGTGGACGAAAGGGCCGGGGCCAAACAGGAGTTTCATTACCGGGGCGGGATCGTGGAGTTCGTGCGGCATTTGAATCGGCGACGGGAGGTAATAAACCCGGAACCGATTTATGTTTCCGGCGAAAAGGACCTGGTTCAGGTGGAAGTGGCCTTACAATATCACACCGGTTTTAACGAAGTCTGTTATTCCTACGTGAACAACATTAACACCAAAGAAGGGGGCACCCACGTAGTAGGTTTTCGGGCCGCCCTTACCAAGGCCGTCAACCGCTATATCGCCACGCACGAAAATTTACCCAAGGCCTTAAGAATCAAAGTAGAAGGAGATGACGTCCGTGAGGGGCTGACTTCGGTTATTTCCATAAGGATGCCCGAGCCGCAGTTTGAAGGGCAGACCAAGACCAAACTGGGTAACAGCGAGATCAAGCCCCTGGTTGAATCCATTGTTTTTGAAGGTCTTTCCCGCTGGTTTGAGGAACATCCCAAAGAGATTCGTCAGATCTTGACCAAGATCGTAGAGGCGGCCCGGGCCAGGGAGGCCGCCAGGCGTGCCCGCGAACTGGTGCGGAAAAAGGGCCAGACGCTGGACGTCATGATGGCGGGAAAACTGGCGGAATGTCAGTCCAAAAACCCGGAAGAACGGGAGCTTTTCATCGTCGAGGGAGATTCCGCCGGTGGTAGCGCCAAACAGGGCCGAGACCGCCGTTTTCAAGCCATCCTTCCCTTGCGGGGCAAGATTTTAAACGTAGAAAAGGCCCGTTTTGACAAGATGATTTCCTCGGAAGAAATCCGGCAATTGGTAGCGGCCCTGGGTACCGGAATAGGTCCCAGAGATTTTGATCCGGACAAGTGCCGTTACGCCAAGATCATCATTATGACCGATGCGGACGTGGACGGTGCCCACATCCGGACGCTGCTGCTTACCTTTTTTTACCGCCAGATGGCACCCCTCATTGAGAGAGGATATCTTTATATCGCCCAACCTCCCCTTTACCGCGTGGTGGAAGGCAAAAAAGAAATTTATTTAAAAGACGACCAGGCCCTGGATAATTACCTTTTCGAACGCGCCGTAAAGAATATTACGCTTGAAGTAGAGGGCAAAACCCTTTCGGTCTCTGAAGCCAAGGCCTTCTTAAGGGATTTATCCTCTTTTGAAGAGGCTTTGCTTGAGCTTTCGCGCAAGGGTATCTGGCAGGAAGCAGCTTTGATTCTGTTGATGGCCGGAGTAAGGCGGGCTGATCAGTTCACCGACCAAGAATTTGTAAAGAACCTGGCCTCCCTTTTCAGAGACAAGGGTTTTAAGGTGGGCATGATAAGGCTTAGCCGGAGCCGGGATGACGCCTACGAGTTCGACGTCACTTCTAAAGAATATTCTTATCTCTTTTTTACCGTGGGTCCCGAAATACCTATTTACAGGGAGTACCGCAAAGCCATTAAAAAATACGAAGCTCTTAAGGACTTCATCGGGAAGAAAATAAAGGTGATTTCCCGGGGCGAAGAAAAAATATTTGATAACCTGAGGGATTTGCTGGAATTCGTCCGCAGCGAAGGGCGAAAGGGATTACACGTGCAACGTTATAAAGGCCTGGGAGAGATGAACCCTGATCAGCTCTGGCAGACCACCATGAATCCCGAAACCAGAAGGCTTTTACGGGTCGACATCAGTGACGCATCGGCGGCTGACGAATTATTTACCACCTTGATGGGTGAAAAGGTCGAACCAAGGCGCGATTTTATTCAGACCCACGCCCTGGAATACCGCGAACTAGACATTTAGGAGGAGGCTTATGGAGTGCCAGAAGGAAAAGAATCTTGCTCGTTGTAATTGTACCTATGAACCCTGTCCGAAAAAGGGGATCTGTTGCGAATGTTTGAAATATCATCTCTCGCGCCGTGAGCTTCCTGGTTGTTGTTTTCCCAAAGAAGCGGAGCGTACCTGGGACCGCTCCTTTGAACACTTCGCCCGCCTGGTCCAAGAAGGAAAAGTATAGATAATCTTATTATCGCCCGGGCTCTTTGCCAAAGAGCGCAAGTTGGTAGAAAGGCTGGCCATGGCGCGGTCATGGCCTTGAGCGCAGGCTCAGTATGATCCGATGACGTTTGGGGGGGAGCCACTCTTTGATTGTTCTAATAGCCATATGATACAGGTTTTCATAAAAATTCATGCACATTTATGAGAGGTATATATGGCTAATCTTCTTCAGGTAAAAGGCGTTGATGACATTTTTACGAGGCCTTGAAGCTTTTAGCCAAAGAAAAGGGGCGTTCATTATCCCAGCAAGTTCTTATTATGCTTAAGGAATATCTCGCTAAAGAAAAGAAGCTTTCAAAAGCTAAAACGCCTGGAGCCCTTTTGCTTGAGCTTGCAGGCGCCTGGGAGGACAAAAGACCGGCCGTCTTATAAGTCATAGAGCTCTTCCCGATTCCACCCCTCCAAGTGCCCTCCCACTTTCCGGGATATCTCCTCCTGTTCCCTGTGAACCTTCACTTTAGACCTACGGAATCCT
>DROK01000162.1 GCA_011321895.1 Thermodesulfatator atlanticus | reverse complement strand
TTTTCGATTTTTTTCTATATTTAATTCAATTTTAATGAAGATCTGTCCAATTACCGAAAATCATTAACAAAATACCATGGAGGGAGGGCGGTATGCTTAGATTCTGGCTCTTTCTTGGCTTGTGTTTCTGGATTTTTACCACTTCCGGTTGGGCGGCGAAAAGGTACGTAGGCTCTCAGGTGTGTGCGGACTGTCACGCGGAAGAATATCAATCCTACCAGAAGTATGCCAAAAAGGCCCATTCCTTTGCTGCGGTTAAGAAGATGAGCGATCATCTGGCTCCGGCCGAGTTGCGCAGGTGTTACCGCTGCCATACCACCGGTTACGGTGAACCCGGGGGCTTTGTAGACGAGAAGACCACGCCGGCCCTTAAAAACGTAGGCTGTGAGGCCTGTCACGGGCCGGGTTCAGCCCACGTGGAAAGTGAAGACCCCAAGGACATCAGGGGGACAGGAGAGCAAATCAGAAAGGTTTGTGTCCGTTGTCATACCAAGGAAAGGGTAGAGGCCTTTCGTTTCCGGCCTCTGCTTTATGGTGGCGCACATTAATCCTGCTATTTAGTAAGGAGGCCAACATGTTCCAGAGTATTCGCAATTTTTTGGTACGCTTCGGCAAAGGCATAAGAATCAGGATAATGTTGCCTGTCATCCTATTTTTGGTGATAGAGGCCGTCTTTTTCCTGTATCTGCACCACCGTTATATGGCTAATCTCGCCCGTAAGACCATTCATCAGGATACGGTTTCCCTTTTGAGTTCCATCAGGGCGGCCATCGAACACCCCATGACCACCGGTGACGAAGAAAGTATCCGGGAACTTTTAAAAAACGTAAGCAGACAGTCGGCGGTTAAAATCTACATCGCTGATCCCAAAGGCGTGATAACCTATGCTCCCTCCCCCGGGGAGGAGGATCAGAATCTGTGGGAGAAGGTCCCCCAGGAAATTGCCTCCTTGGGGCAACGGCAGTTTCAGACCCGCGAAGACACCGCGGTCAAGATCCTCAAAGAGGGGGAGCGGGGGGAGTTTTTCGGTCTTAAACTGATCAAAAATCAAAAGGCCTGTTTCCACTGTCACGGTTCATCCCGGGAAGTCTTGGGCCTGGTTCTGGTTCGTGGTGACATTACGCCGGCTCTGGCCATCGAAAGAAAGAGCGTGCGCTCTTTTAGTTTCTTAGCCGTGGCGATCCTTGCCTTTTCCGTGCTGCTGTTGACCCTGCTTCTCCAGAAGATAGCCATCAAACCCATAAGGGCCCTTTGTGCCAAACTTAAAGAACTTTCCGTAGGAGAGGCGGACCTTACCCGGGAACTACCTGTAAGGAAGATCAATTGTTCCGAAGAGATGCGTTGCGATTACCCGGAGTGCCGGAGTTACGGCCAGGAGGTACCTTGTTGGTACGTTTCGGGCAGTTATTCCCTGGACCCCGATTGTCCCAAGATTTCTGAAGGCCATTATCGGGGTTGTGAGGATTGTCTGGTATACCAGAAGGCCCTGCGTACCGAGATCGAAGAGGCGGCTTCTTTTGTCAACGCTTTTCTTAACCGCATGCGCCAGATGATCGGTGAGGCCAAAGCGCACGCCGAAAACGTAGGTCTTGAGGCCCAGAAATTAAATAAAGAAGCAGAAGTGATGAGCCGGATTGCCACGGACACCAAAGAAGGGGCCAGGTCGCTGCTCACTTCTGCCGAGCGGACCAACCAAATGGTGGAAAACGTGGTGCGGGCCATGGAAGAAATGAACGGGGCGGTGGTGGAGATTTCACGCAACACCAGCCTTTCTCGCGAAAAGACCTCTGAGGCCACGGAGAAGGCACGTCAGGCGGTAGAGACAATCAAAAACTTATCTGAAGCTTCGGAAAAGATTGGCGAGATAAGCCAGTTGATCGGCAATATCGCCGAGCAAACCAACCTTTTGGCCTTGAACGCCACCATTGAAGCCAGCCGGGCCGGTGAGGCTGGCAAGGGCTTTGCCGTGGTGGCCAACGAGGTCAAGGAACTGGCCCGTAAGACCAGCGAATCGGTAGAAGTGATTGACAAAAACGTAAACCGCTTAAAAGGTGACGTGCAGCAGGCGGTAACGGCCATAAATGAGATCCTTCAAGTGATAGAAGAGCTCAACCACATGGCGCAAAATATTGCCAGCGCCGTGGAAGAACAGACGGCTACCACCGGAGAGATTAGCGCCAGCGCCCAGCAGGCGGGTGAGACGGTGGCCGAGACCACTCGCTTGATCGACGGTATCACCCAGCGCAGCGGCAAGGCTTACGAAAGCAGCAACAAGGTGAAGGAAGCAGCCCATAAGTTAAACCGCCTCTTTAAAGAACTCCAGGAACTGCTCTCCTCCTTTAAGATCTAACCAGAGAGGGGCCGGTCAGGCCCCTCGGTCTATTTCTTTTCTAGCTTTTCCACCCTCACGGCCTTTCCTTCCCGGCGGGGAATCTTTCCCTTGGGAAGAAGCACCACTTGGGCGCGGAAACCCAGGTAGTTATAGATTTCTTCTTCAAGACGTCGTTTTAGGCTTTCGTCCAGGGTGCGGCTTTCTACCAGGATTTCGATGAAATCCTTGCCTTCTTTTTTGCCGATCCTGATGAGGTAATCCGGCAGGATCTCGGGGTGGGACATGAGGATCTCTTCTATCTGGCGCGGATAGAAATTGACCCCCTTTACTTTCAGCATATCATCAGTGCGCCCTTTGATCCGGGCCAGGCGGGCCATGGTGCGCCCGCACACGCAGCGCCCCCTGGAGATGATGCGGGTGATGTCCCGGGTGCGGTAACGGATAAGGGGGAGCCCCTCCCGGGTCAGGGTGGTGACCACCAGTTCCCCTTCTTCGCCGTCCGGAAGACTTTCTCCGGTTTCAGGGTCCACGATTTCGATCAAATAGTGGTCTTCCCAGACGTGGATGCCGTCGTGGGCCACGCAATCGATCCCCAGGCCCACGCCACCGGTCTCCGTCATGCCGATAATGTCAAAGGTTTCGATGCCCAGTTCCCTTTCGATGAACTTGCGGGTCTCATCACTCCACACCTCAGCCCCGAAGATACCCACTCTGAGTTTGGTCTGGCTCAGATCAAAGCCCTCGGCCTTGGCCACCTCGATGAGCCTTAAGGGATAGCTTGAAATGGCGGCCAAAGCGGTGGTACCGAAATCCTTGATGAATTTGAGCTGCATGAGGGTGCGCCCCGGCCCGATGGGGACCACGAAGCAGCCGATCCTTTCCGCCCCGTAATGGAAGCCGAACCCCCCGTTAAAGAGGCCGAAACCTGGCGTGATCTGGAGGACGTCTTTGTGGGTGAGGGTGGCAGCGGAAAGGCAACGGGCCATGATTTCCGCCCATTGTTCCACGTCTGCCCGGGTGTAAGGGTTTATGACCGGGGTGCCGGTGGTCCCCGATGACATGTGGAAACGCACAAAATCTTCTTTCGGGGCGCAGGCCAGTTTGAAAGGATAGGCCTCGCGCAGTTCGTCCTTGGTGATAAAGGGGAGTTTCTTAAGATCACTCAGGTCCTTTAAATCTTCAGGGGCCAGGCCTTCAAAACGCAGGGCGTATGCCGCGTTGTTTTCCATAATGTGGCGCAGGGTGCGCCGCAGCCTTTTTAGCTGAAGTTTTTCCAGTTCTTCCCGGGGAAGGGTTTCAAGGCGTGGCTGATACATTGCTGGCTTAACCTCCTTTTGCCAATGCGCGGGCCTTTTGGGTGGCGCGCTTGAATCCTTCTCTGGCCTTTTCTATAAAAACCTCGTCCACACAGAAGGCAAGCCTGATATGTCCCGGGCCGCCAAAGCCGCGGCCAGGTACCGCCAAAATGAGTTCTTCCTGAAGGAGGCGGCAGAATTCCACGTCGTCAATGGGGGTTTTGGGAAAGACGTAAAAGGCCCCTTTGGGTTTGACGAATTCAAGGCCGGCTTCGTTGAGGATCTCGCAGAAAAGGTCACGGCGGCGTTCGTAAACGCTGACGTCCACCACCTCTTCGGCGCATTTGGCGGCAATGCGCTGGGCCAGCGCCGGGGCGTTCACGAAACCCAGGATACGGTTGGCCAGCACAAAACCCGCCATCAGGTCTTCTTTGCCTTCGGCTTCCGGGTGGAGGGCCAGAAATCCGATCCGTTCTCCTGGAAGAGAAAGCTCTTTGGAGAAGCTACTGACCACGATGGCGTTTTCGTAATGGGGAAAGATGGGAGGGGTTTCCAGGCCGTCAAAGACCAGGTTGCGGTAAGGTTCGTCTGAGATGAGGTAGATGGGGTGGCCCACGGCCCGGCTCCTCTCCTGCAGGAGCTGACTCAGGGCCCTGATTTCCTGCTCCGTATACAGCTGCCCGGTGGGGTTGTGGGGTGAGTTTATGAGGACGGCCTTGGTACGTTCGTTTATCTGGGCTGAGATGGCCTCAAGGTCCAGGGAGAAATCCTCTTTAGAAGGAACAGGCCTGGGGACCCCCTGGTGGTTTTCCACGTAAAACTTGTATTCCACGAAAAAGGGGGCGGGAAAGATCACCTCGTCCCCCGGGTCCAAAAGGGCCTTGAAGATCACGTTCAGCGCCCCTGCGGCCCCGCAGGTCATGACCACGTTTTCCATGGGGACAGCCACCTTCTGTTCTTTTGAGACCTTGATGGCCATGGCTTCGCGCGCAAAGGGGAAACCGGCGTTGGGCATGTAGCCGTGAAAGGCCGGGCTATCTTCCCTTACGATTTCTTCCAGGGCCTGGTGTACCGCTGGCGGCGGAGGGACGTCGGGGTTGCCGAGGCTAAAATCGCAGACCCTTTCGGCGCCGAAACGGGCCTTGAGCTTGGCCCCTTCTTCAAACATTTTTCTGATCCAAGAGGCCTGGGCCAGATATTCCTTTATGCGGCTGGAAACCATTTTTAAACCTCCCTGTGCTTTTAGCTGCTTTAAACCTTTGTCTTGGGAGAGCGTCAAGTCTTATGTTAAAAAGACCATATTCCATGGTGAAAATAAAACTCTTGGGCACTTTAAGACTGCGTTTTACCCCCTGGGAAAAGGAGATCCCTTTAAAGGACTCCCTCCCTTTGGCCGAACTTTTGGCCCTGCTCGAAAAGGAATATCCCGGGCTTTTGGCCCATCTCCTTGAGGGAAAAGAACTGAAACCCGGGGTGGTGATCCTGGTTAACGGGAAGAATATCCACCACCTGGCTGGCTTAGAAACCCAGGTTTCTCCCGGGGACACGGTGGTCATTTTTCCTCCAGGAGCCGGGGGATGAGAGAGTCTATTTTCGCCCGCCAGAAGGCCCTCTTGGGTCCCGAAGAACAGGCCAGGCTGAGGGCGGCTACTGTCTTTGTGGCCGGGATCGGGGGGCTGGGAGGCTTTGTCGCCGAAGGCCTTACCCGGTTCGGGATCGGGGGGCTGGTCCTGGTCGACCCCGACCGGGTAAGCCCTTCTGATCTCAACCGCCAAATCCTCTATACCGCTAAAGACGTCGGGGCCTTTAAGGCCCAGGTGGCCAAGGAAAGGCTCCTTGCCATCCGGGATGACCTCTGGGTGGAGGCCTGGGTGCAGCCGGTGTCCGAAAGGACGGTCATTCCCTCCCAGACCAAGGTGGTGGTAGACGCCCTGGATAATTGGGAGAGCCGTTTTGTCCTGGACGAACTGGCCAGAAAGGCCGGCAAATATCTGGTACACGCAGGTCTTTCGGGGTTTTTCGGTCAGGTAACCACGATTTCTCCCGATGCCACCAGCCGTTTAAAAGATATTTTCGCAGGGGCCAGAGAGGAGGAGATCCCTTCGGCGGTTTTCAGCATTTGTGCCGTGCTGGCGGCCTTACAGGTCCAGGAAGTGGTTAACATCATCTGTGGACGGGGTCCCCGGCTTGCCGGCCGTTTGCTGGTGGTCGACCTTGAGCACTACGGTTTTGAGATGGTGCCGCTGGTCAAATAAGGAAAGGCCTCCTTTAATCCCTCAAGGACCATCTGGACCGCGATGACCGCCAGAATTAACCCCATGAGCCTGGTGATAACCCCGATTCTCGTCCGTCCCAGTCTTTCGGAAATGGCCTCTCCGTATATGAAACAGACGTAAGTGAGGAGACAGACGATCCCAAAGACCCCGATAACCACGAGAAGGTCGTAAAAATGTGTTCTGGCCCCGGCAAAGGACATGGCGGTGGTGATGGTCCCGGGTCCGGCCAGGATAGGGGTAGCCAGCGGGGTGATAGCGATGGAGTCTGGATCAGCTTCTTCGTGTTCTTCCTCCCCGGGGTGGTGTTGCCGGGAAGCCTTGCCCCGCAGGAGGTGGTAAGCGATCAAAAAGACCAGAATCCCGCCGGCGATCCGGAAGGCCGCCAGCGTAATACCAAAGAAACGGAAGATGAAATTGCCTGCCAGGACAAAGATGGTACAGATGATAAAGGCCGCCAGGACGGCCTTCTGGGCCACTTTCTTTTTGGTCTTCTCGTCAAATTCCTCCACCAGCCCGATAAATACCGGGACGTTTCCGATAGGGTTCATGATAGCGATAAAACCGCTGAAAACCTGCAAAATAAAGCTCAACATCGCCTTGAGTCCGTTTGCATTTTCGTTTCCCAGGGTTAGATTATTATCTTCAACAAAAACAAAGAGGTGGTCTCATGATTATCATTCTCAAACCAGATATAGATCCTTCTGGCCCGGAAGTCCAGAGGATTCTTGAGACGCTGAAATATTATCAGGACGTTACCACCCGTATCTCCGGGGTTACGGGGGCTGAACGAAAAGTAGTGGAAATCTACGTTATCGGAGACACCTCCCGCATCCCGGACGAAGAGATCGCCCATCTTCCCGGGGTAGAACGGGTGGTGAGGGTTTCCAAAAAATACCGTCTTATCGGGCGGCACACCGCTGACCAGGACGGTCTGGGTTTTACCTATAACGGGCTTTATTTCGACCAGGACTCCTTCCATATCTTTGCCGGTCTGTGCGCGGTCGACACCCCGGAACACGTGGAACAGATGTTTGCCGCCTTAAAGGAAGTGGGGCTGGTCACTTCCCGGATGGGGGCTTACAAACCCCGCACCAACCCTTATTCCTTCCAGGGGCACGGGCGTAAGTGTCTGCCCTGGCTCTTTGAGCTGGCCGGCAAATACGGTATCCGCTGCATCGCCATGGAGGTGTGTAAGGAGGCCCACATCGAAGAGATCTATGAAGAGCTTGAGCGGGCCGGGCGCCCCACCGGGGTGATGCTCCAGATCGGCACGCGCAACGCCCAGAATTTTGAACTCTTAAAGGCCGTGGGCAGTCAGCGAGAATTTCCCGTCCTTTACAAGCGCGGGATGGGGATCACCATCGAAGAGAGTCTTAACGCTTGCGAGTATATTGCCAGCGAGGGGAACCGTAACATTGTCTTTTGCCTGCGCGGGGTGAAGACCAACCTTGGGGACCCTCACCGCAATCTGGTTGATTTCGCCCACGTGCCGGTGGTAAAGAGCCTTACCCGTTTGCCCGTTTGTGTGGACCCCACCCATTCCGTGGGGCGGAGGAGTTTTGCCCCTGACGGCATCCAGGAGATCTTCCACGCCGCGGCCCAGGGGGTCATTGCCGGGGCCAACATGATCCTGGTGGAATTCCACCCCCGGCCGGAGGTGGCCCTCTGTGACGGCCCTCAGGCCTTGACCCTGGAAGAACTGCCCCATTTTGTGGAAGACATGAAGATCGTGCGGGAGGCCTACCAGCAACGTAAGGATTTGGCCAACCGCTACGCTTTAAGGGCTTTGTCCCCCACTTTGCAGGTAGGGAGATACTGATGCCAAGGCTGCACTACATTCAGCACGTTCCCTTCGAGACTCCGGGAGCCATTTTAGATTGGGCCCGGAGCCGGGGGCTTGAGGTTTCGCACACCCGGGTCTTTCTCGACGAGCCTTTCCCTTCCGCCCAGGATTTTGATCTTTTGGTCCTCATGGGTGGGCCCATGAGTGTCCACGACGAGGCCCAATACCCCTGGCTGGCGGAAGAAAAACAGTTTCTCAAAAACATCGTTAACGAAGATGACCACCGGATAAAGATCCTGGGAGTCTGTTTGGGGGCCCAGCTGCTGGCCGAAACCCTGGGGGCGGAGGTTTTTCCCAATCATTATAAAGAGATAGGGTGGTTTCCCGTGGAGCTTACCAAGGCCGGGCGCGCCCACCGGCTTTTTCAGGACTGGCCGCCGAGTATGGTGGTCTTTCACTGGCACGGGGAGACTTTCTCTCTGCCTGAAGGCGCGGTGAAGCTCTTTCGGTCCGAAGCCTGTGAGAACCAGGCCTTCCTTTACGAAGAACGTATTCTGGGCCTCCAGTTCCACCTGGAAGTGACCCCGGAGATCGTCTCCGAGCTCCTGGAAAAGAGCGCTCAGGATTTATCCCCGGGCGGACCTTACGTCCAGGAGCCGGATTATCTGAAGGGCCAGCCTGAACTCTACGAATTTTGCCACCAAAGGCTTTTCCGTCTCCTGGATGATTTCACCAGGCTTTAAGCGGCCCCAGGTGTTGGGCCAGGGCCAGGAACTTTTCCGGGGGGATCTCTTCGGCCCGTACGTTTTCCGGAAGGCCGAGGGCCGCCAGAATCTTTTTAAGCTCCTCTTTTTTTAGCCCCAGGGCCGCCAGGTTCTTTACGAGTTTTTTGCGCCGGGAAGAAAAGGCGATTTTCAGGAGTTTTTGGAGGGCCTCCTCCTGGGGAAGGGGTGGTCTTTGTTTGATGGTTATCTTAACCACCGTGGAATGCACTTCTGGAGCCGGGTAAAAACAGCCTGGCGGGAGATTCATCAGCCTTTGCACCTCAGCGGTAAGCTTCAAATACACCGTAAGAGGGCCGTAATCTTTGGTACCCGGGGCGGCCAGGAGGCGTTCCGCAACCTCCTTCTGGAACATAAAGACGGCCCAATTAAAGGCTTCCCTTTCTTCGATGAGTTTGTAAAGGAGCCTGCTTGAGAGATAATACGGAAGGTTGCCGAAAAGGACGAAGGGTTGGCCAAGCTCCCGGGCCAGGGCAAGGTAGTCGAGCTTTAGGATGTCTGCCCGGCGTAGTTCCACGTTTGGGGGGAGAAACTTTTCTTTCTCAAGGATTTGAATGAGGGTTTCGTCCAGTTCAAAGGCGATTACCCGGGCGGCCTTTTCCGCCAGCGCCAGCGTCAGGGTGCCCAGCCCCGCCCCCAGTTCCACCACGGTCTTTCCCGGGGGGAGCCCTGATACCTGGACTATCCTGCGGGCCAGGGAAAAATCGTTTAGAAAGTGCTGTCCCAGGCCTTTTTTGGCCTTAAGCCCGTAACGCTTGAGCAGCGACGCCGGGGTAGGGGGTTTATCCCTGGTACCGGGGGAAGTGGCTGCGGGCATAGACGTCGAGTTCCAGGTCGGCAAAAGCGCGCCGGCGCCATTTATGGTAGCCGCAAACCCCCACCATGGCGGCGTTGTCCGTACAATAGGCGGGGCGGGGGAGAAAGAGACGGAAACCGCCCTTGGCAGCCTCCTCCCGCAGGGTCTGGCGCAGCCTCTTGTTAGCGGCCACCCCACCGGCCACTACCAGGTTTTTGCCCCCGGTAAACTTAAGGGCGTTCAGCGTCTTGGTGACCAGGACTTCCACCACCGCCTTCTCGAAGCTGGCACAAAGGTCGTGCACCGGCACGGGAAGACCTTTCCGGCGGAGGTCATTTACAAAATTAACCACCGCGGTCTTGAGGCCAGAGAAACTGAAGTCAAAGACGTCTTTGTTGAGCAAGGGGCGGGGAAGGGGAATCCTTTCCGGGTCTCCCTCTTCGGCCAGGCGGCTGATGATCCTGCCCCCCGGGTAACCGAGCCCCAGGAGTTTGGCCACCTTGTCGAAGGCCTCCCCGGCGGCGTCGTCCCGGGTCTGCCCCAGCAGATAAAACTCAAGGTAGTCTTTTACGTAAAAGAGGGCGGTGTGCCCTCCGGAGACCACCAGGGCTACCAGGGGAAACGAGGGTTTTTCTTCTTCGAGAAAGGCGGCGAGAAAATGGGCGTTTATGTGGTCTACCGCCAGCAAAGGTATCCCCCGGGCGTAGGAAAGGGCCTTTGCAAAGGAGACCCCGATTACCAGGGACCCGATGAGCCCCGGGCCGTTGGTCACGGCCACGGCCTCTATCTCGTCCAGCCTCACCTGTGCCTCTTTCAAGGTTTGCTGGGCCAGCGGCAGGATGAGCTCCATGTGTTTGCGGGAAGCAAGCTCAGGTACGATGCCTCCGAAGCGGCGGTGGAGCTCTTCTTGGGAGGCCACGAGGTTGGCACACACCTTTTCGCCGTCTTCCAGCACGGCGAAGGCGGTTTCGTCACAGGAAGTCTCAAGGGCCAGTAATTTCATGGCTGTATGAATGCAGGCAAATTTTAGCCGCCTTGATTTTGACGGTTAATAAATACCCCAATCTTTGAGACCGCCCAAGATGTCCCGGACCGATTTCCGGAATTATTAATGGGAGCATCTTTAAGCCGACATGCTTGATCGTACTTATTGTCATCATAAACCCCCGTTAGTCATCGCGACCCCCCTCTACGCTTTAAAAATGCGTAGAGGGGGGCGTGGCGATCTCCAGAGATTGCTTCCCCCTGTCGTGATGATTTAACCACGACAGGGGTCGCAATGAC
>DROK01000161.1 GCA_011321895.1 Thermodesulfatator atlanticus | reverse complement strand
CTTAACCAGCTGGGGGCCTCCCTTTGGGCCGCCAGGTGGCTTAAGGAGCGATTTCCTGAACTGGTGGTCATCTTCGGGGGCTCTTCCTGCGCCAAGGAGCTGGGGCGGAGCCTTATGGCGCGTTTTCCCTGGGTGGACTTCGTGGTCAACGGCGAGGGGGAAAGGCCCCTCTTTCTCCTTTTAAAACACCTTTTGGGCCAGGGACCTTTGCCGGAAAGGGGCGTCTTTTACCGGGCCGGCCCTGAGATCCGGGGCGAAGGGACGCTGGTCGTTCCGGGTGACGAACTCCCGAGCCCCATCTACGAGGATTATCTGCGTGAGGTCCTTGCGCTTCCGCCGGATAAGCGTTTTTTCCCCCTGATTCCCCTGGAGGCCAGCCGGGGTTGCTGGTGGTTCAAATGCCGCTTCTGCAACCTTAACCTCCAGTGGCAGGGGTTTCGCCGCAAACCCCTGGCCAAGGTGCTGCGTGAAGTCGAGGCCCACGCCCGGGCCGGGTTTCTGGATTTCGCCTTCATGGATAACGCCCTATCGCCCAAGGAGGCCCGCGCCCTCTTTGAAAAGCTGGCCCAACACCAGAGAGACTACCGTTTTTTTGCCGAGCTAAGGGCGGTCCACCCCCGCCGGGATTACCTGCTCTTTGCCCGGGGAGGGCTTAAATGGGTACAAATCGGGATCGAGGCCTTAAGCACCTCGCTCCTTACCCGGCTAAACAAGGGCACCACCACCATTGATAACGTGGCGGCGATGAGACATTGCGCTGAGGCGGGCCTGCGTCTAGAAGCCAACCTTATCCTGGAGTTTCCCGGAAGCACCCCGGAGGAAGTCGAAGAAACCCTTTCCGTCCTGCCCTTTGTCTTCCCTTTCCGGCCCCTTAACACCGTCTCTTTCTGGCTGGGCTACGGTTCACACGTCTTTTCTCACCCCGGGCAGTATGGCCTGAAACGGGTTTACCCCCACCCCAACTACGCCTACCTGCTGCCAGAAAAATACCGTAAGGGGTTTGTCCCTTTAGTATGGTCCTACGTGGGAGACCGCAGGCTTCAAAAACGCCTTTGGCAGCCGGTAAGACAACGAGTAGCAGCCTGGGAAAGGGAATGGAAAAGCCTTACCGCCCGGTACGGTTCCCTTCTCACTTACCGGGACGGAGGAGATTTCCTCCTGATTCGCCAGGTAGCCCCCGGGGGAAAGGTCCTGCACCACCGGCTCAAGGGGACTTCCCGGGAGATATATCTCTTTCTCCAGGACATCCGGCCGCTTTCAGAGGTAAAGGCCCGGTTTCCCGCCTTGACCACCGAAAAAATAGAAGCCTTCTTACGCGACCTTGAGCAAAAGAGGCTTGTTTTTCGCGAAAAGGACCGTTTTATCGCCCTCGCCTACCGGGAAAACACCGCAGCTCTCTGAGCCTGGCCTTGAGGCGCGAGACGATCTCTTCCGGGGTGAGACCTGCGGTTTCCACCTCCCAGTCCGCAAAACGCCGGTAAAGGGGCTCCCTCTTTTCAAGCAAATTTTCGATCTCAGCCGCAAGGGCCATATCCGTTAGGGCCGGGCGCTGGCTTGCGGTCTTTTCGTCTCGCTTTAGTCTTTTAAGGATCAGGGCTGGCGGGGCTTTGAGCCACACCACGCAGGCGTTCTGTCGTAAGAGTGCCATCTCCTCTTCGTGCATCACCGCCCCGCCCCCGAGCGCCAGGACCCCTTCCTTGAGGGCGGCCAGCTCCCGGAGGGCCTTTTTCTCAAGGGTCCGAAAATAAGGCCAGCCTTTCTTGGCCACCATCTCGGCGATGGTCTGGCCTTCTTTTTCTTCAAGATATTGGTCTACGTCCAGAAAGGGAACGCCAAGCCTTTTGGCCAGGAGCCGGCCCACGGTGGTCTTTCCCGTTGCCCTGAAACCGATCAGGATGATCTTCACTGGTAGAGACTTGCCAGGACCTCCCAGAAATTGGGAAAGGACTTGGCCACACAGCCCGGATTCCTGATCACCATCCCCGGGACCACCAGCCCCAGTATCGCAAAGGACATGGCGATCCGGTGGTCTTCGTAGGTCTCGATCTCAGCTCCGCGCAGCTTTTGCCCTCCGGTAATGACCAGCCCGTCTTCCAGTTCCTCCACCTCCGCCCCACACTTGCGAAGCTCCTGGGCCACCGCCGCCAGGCGGTCCGTCTCCTTGTAGCGCAGGTGCGGGACCCCTCTGATCAGGGTCTTGCCCTGGGCGCAGGCTGCCACCACCGCCAGGGTGGGCACGAGGTCTGGATAGCGGCCCATGTTGATCTCTATGCCTTTGAGGGGCTGCTCAGGCCTCCTGGTGACCCGAACCCCGTCGTTAAATGAAATTTCGCACCCCATCCGGGAAAGGAGCCCGGAAAAGGCGGCGTCTCCCTGAAGGGAGTTCCGGGGAAGATTGGTGACTTCCACCTCTCCGCCCACCAGGGCCGCGGCCGCCAGGAAATAGGAGGCGCTTGAGGCGTCCCCTTCCACCAGGTAGGACCGGGCCTGATAGGGCCTCGAGGCCACCTTAAAAACCCCTCCGGTTTCCTTGATTTCTCCCCCAAAGGCCCTCATGACGGCCACGGTCAGGTCGACGTAAGGGCGTGAGACCAGGGGGGTGGTAAGCCTTATCTGGGCCTCTTTTTGGGTGTAAGGTCCCACCAGCAGGAGGGCCGAAAGAAACTGGCTGGACTGGGCCACGGAAAGGGAGACTTCCCCACCACTCAACCCTTCCCCTTTTAACTTGACCGGAAGGAACCCTTCTTTCTGGAGGTAATCAATCTGTGCCCCCCAGGTTTTAAGGGCTTCTATCAGGGGTTTAACCGGGCGTTCACACAGGCGTTTGGTACCCGTAAGCACCAGGGGAGTGCCCCTTCCCAGGGAGGCGTAGGCCAGGAAGAAACGGGTCCCGGTACCGTTATTGCCCATGAAGATCTCTTTTCCGCTAAGCCTTGGGCGGCCTCCCACCCCTATTACCCGAAATCCTTCGGAGGAAAATTCAAGCTGGGCCCCGGTGGCCGCCAGGGCCGTGGCCAGGAGGTCCGGGTCTTCACTGCGCAGGGCCCCCTTTAGCAAACTTTCCCCTTCCGCCAGGGCGGCACAGATCAGGGCCCGCTGGGTGATACTTTTGGACCCGGGCACCGTGACCCTGGCCTTCAAAGGTCGCGTCAGGGGGACGATTTTTTTGGTTTCCATTTAACTTGCTCCTTTTAGTGCGTTTTCCGCTGCTTGACGCATCAGGGCCGGTGAGGCCTCAAGGCCTGTCCAGAGTTTGAATTGTTCTATCCCCTGATAGACCAGCATGGAAAGGCCGTCTACGATTGCGCAGCCCGCCTCCTGGGCCTCCCGTAAAAATTTGGTCATCAGGGGTTGGTAGACCAGGTCCATGGCCACCTTAAAACGCCTCAAGACCTCTTTGGGGACAGGACTCCGTTCCTCTTTAAGCCCCACGCTGGTGGTTTGGACGATAACGTCCCCGTGCGCCTCATTTATTTCTTCTAAGGGATAGGCCCTGGCCCCGAATCTTCGGGCCAGCTCTTCCGCCCGGGCCAAGGTCCGGTTATAGACCGAAACCCGGGCCCCGGCCTGGATCAAGGCGTAAACCACCGCTTTAGCCGAACCCCCCGCCCCTACCACCACCGCTTCTTTGCCGGTAAGATCGATCTTTTCCGTAAGGGCCCTCTGAGCCCCGAGCCAGTCGGTGTTGAAGCCGAAAAGCTTGCCTTCCCGGTTCAAAATGGTATTCACCGCCCCGATCCGCCGGGCTGTTTCGTCTATCCGGTAAAGATACTTCATTACTTCTTCTTTGTGGGGAATGGTGACCGAAACCCCGGCGATGTTGAGGGCCGAAAGCCCCCTTACGGCTGCCTCAAGCTCTTCCGGGGCCACGGGAAGGAGGCCGTAAACCGCCTTTATGCCGTAGGCCTGGAAGGCGGCGTTATGCATGGCAGGGGATAAGGAATGTGCCACCGGCCAGCCTATTATGCCGTAAACTTTCATGACGTTTAGTTTACTTGAAACAATCAATAATGGAAACTAGAGGAAATGGTTGAGGATCTGACGCATTACGTCCGCAGGCAGTTGCCCCGGGGCCGCCTTGCGCCCCCCGGGGAGGGCGGCGTAAGTCCAGGGGGCCCCGAGCAGCGGGGCCACCAACCGGGAATAGACTCCGGCCTTTCCCATGGCAAAGGCAATCAGCGGGAAATCAAGTTCCTCCTGCGCCCAGACTATAAGGTTTAAGACGGTCAAGGCCTCCTGAGGGGTCTTGGCCGTGGTCACCACCTTTCCCAGGTCAGCCCCAAGGGCCTTCATCTGCCGGACGGTTTCCTTGAGGAAAGACGCGGCGGGGAGCCCTGCAAAATCATGGAAGGAGAGCAAGAGTTTGGTCCCCTCAAGCCCGGCCCTCAGTTCCTCGACAGCCTCTTTTCCCGCTGCCAGTTCAAGGTCCACGGCAAAGGCCCCGGCCCTCGCCGCTTCTTTCAGGAAAGAAAGCCTGGTCTTTAAAGGGGCCTTGGTGAAACCGCCTTCTTCCACCGCCCGGAAGGTAAAGATCAGACCCTTTTGGGCCTTTTCCAGGAAAGGTAAGACAGCCGGGCTTTCTAGGGCGTCCAGACGGATTTCGCAGAGGTCTGCGATCTTTTCCGCCGCTTTGAGGGCGGAAAGGGCGTCAGCGAGCTCCCTTTCCGCCACCGAGACGCAAATCATCCCTTCACGGTTTCAGGGTCTATCCCTTGCAAGTAATTGTAGATGGCGGTGTCGTACTTGCTGGTGGTCTCAAAGACCTTACGGGCCAGGATGAAACGGGTCTTAAGGGTGGTCTCCCCGTCATGGGCCCGCATCTCCGCCAGGATCTGGTCGTAATCCGCGGGATCAACCACCACGGTAACGTCGCGGAAATTCTTGGCCGCCGCCCGTAAAAGGGTGGGCCCGCCGATATCGATGTTTTCGATGGCCTCTTCCAGGCTGGCACCCCGGGCCACCGTCTTCTCAAAGGCGTACAGGTTGACCACCACCAGATCAATCGGCTTTATCCCCTGTTCCTCGAGCTGTCTCATGTGTTCCGGGTTTGACCTGATGGCCAGAATACCGCCGTGTATCTTGGGGTGCAGCGTTTTGACCCTTCCGTCCAGCATCTCGGGAAAACCCGTCACCTCCGAGACGTCAGTCACCGGTACCCCGGCCTCCCGGATGACTCTGGCCGTGCCACCGGTAGAGATAATCTCTACCCCCATTTCATGTAAGGCCTTGGCGAATTCTGCCACCCCGGTCTTATCCGTTACGCTGATAAGCGCCCGCTTTATTTTGGCCATGACTCCGCTCCTTTCTGCCTTTTTAGGCTAGACCAATTTCTTCGTCCGTAAGGTAACAGGCCGGATCCGGGGCCCAGAGGTCTCCGGTAGCGGCCTCTGCCCGTACCCGGAAATTGCCGGCACAACAGTCAAGGAAACGACACTTGGCGCACCTTCCCTTCACGTGTTTCCATTTCTCTTTGAGCTTGGCCATGAGAGGGTCACTGGTATCCGTCCAGATTTCGCTAAAGGGCCTTTCCCGCACGTTACCAAAGGAATAATGACGCCAGAACTGATCGGCGTGTACTGAACCATCCCAGGAGACGCAACCGATACCGACCCCGGAATTATTACCGCCGTTCATGCGCAAAAGCTCAAGGACCTCTTCCGCCCGGGGGTTCCCTTCCCTTTTCATGCGCAGGTAAAGGTAGGGGCCGTCGGCGTGGTTGTCCACCGTGAGGACCTCTACCTTGTGTCCCTTGTCGTGAAGCTCTTTGGTGCGGTCAATGATGTAGTCCACCCAGTAGCGGGTCTCTTCGTGGTTCAGGTCTTCTTCCATGAGTTTGGTCCCGCGGCCGGCGTATACCAGGTGGTAAAAACAGATGCGGGGGATTTTCCGCTCTTCCACCAGGTCAAAGACCTTGGGAATCTCTTTGGCGTTTAAACGGTTGATGGTGAACCTCAGGCCCACTTTGATCCCTTCGGCCTGACAGTTCTCCACCGCTTCCATGGCCTTGGCAAAGGCGCCCTTTACTCCCCGAAACCGGTCGTGGACCTCCTCAAGCCCGTCCAGGCTGATGCCCACGTAAGAAAGCCCCAGCTTTTTTAACTCCTTGGCGAGCGCCCGGTCGATGAGGACCCCGTTGGTGGAAAGCACCGCCCTCATCCCCAGCGAGACGGCCTTGTGGATCAGGTCCAGGATATCCGGCCGCATAAGTGGCTCCCCCCCGGAGAAGAGGATTACCGGGGAGCCGAACTGGGCCAGGTCCTCTAAAAGAGAAAACCCTTCTTTTGTGGTCAACTCGTCTGGATGGGCGGAAGCCGTGGCGTGGGCGTAACAGTGGATACAACGAAGATTGCACCGTTTGGTCACGTTCCAGACCACCACCGGTTTCTTGTCCTTGGAAAACTGGAGCAG
>DROK01000160.1 GCA_011321895.1 Thermodesulfatator atlanticus | reverse complement strand
GCTACCTGAAGCCTGGGAGGGGTTTTCTTCCCCACCCCCTCCTTTGGGGCTCGAGGAAGATAATCCGGTCAGCAAAAGCCTGCGGGAATCCCTTCCCTATCTGATTCCGGCACAGGGAAAGGAAAAGGCCCTGTTGGTCAGTCCTTTCACCATAAAAGGTGAAAACTTGGGCGTCCTTACTTTGTGCCGCGGTGCGTCCTTCAATAAAGACGATCTTTTTTTCGTCAATCTCATTTTAGACCGGGCAGGCCCGCTGGCGGAAAATTTTATCCTCTACGAAAGCATAGTTTTAAATCTGCACGACGCCTTACGGGCTTTGGTAAAGGCCCTTGAGGCCAAAGATCCTTATACCAAGGAACATTCAGAAAGAGTGACCACTTACGCCCTCTATCTGGCCGAAGAAATGGGCCTCAGCCAGGAGGCTCTCGAAACTTTGCGCTTTGCAGGACACCTGCACGACGTGGGCAAAGTGGGTATAGCAGATGCCATCCTTTTAAAACCTGGTCGTCTTACCCGGGAAGAATACGAGATAATCAAACAACACCCCGTGATAGGGGCCGAGATAGTGGGCCATATCGGCCTTCTCCAGGAAGAGGCGCGTATTATCCGTTACCACCACGAAAGATACGACGGGCGCGGTTACCCTGAGGGTTTAAAAGGAAAGGATATTCCCCTGCTGGCCCGCGTTTTGGCCGTGGCCGACGCTTATGACGCCATGACGACCAAGCGTCCCTATCGCCCCTCGCTTACGCCGGAGACTGCCCTTAAAGAAATCCTGCGCTGCTCTGGCACTCAGTTTGACCCGGAGATCGTTGAAGTTTTCCGCGAAGTGTGGCGAAAAAAATTAGCGGGAACAGAGCCTATGGAGGCCGAAGATGGAAGACAAGAATCTGTGGCATAAGGCAGCCTGCGGCCATTTGGTGCAGGGGTTGGTGCATAATATGAGCGGGCCGCTCCAGATCCTTTCCATGCAGGTGGAGCTTTTGCGTATGACCCAGGCCAAGCTCCGGCAGGCGTTGCCCCCGGAAGAACAGGCCCTGGTGGACAAACAGGAGGAAAGGCTGGCCCAGATTGAGGCCCAGCTTGAAAGGCTTAAGGGGTTGCTAGAAGCCATTAGCGAGATCACGCAGGACAGCCCGGGGCCGGTGGATTTAAACCAAGTGGTAGAAAAAATGCTCCTTTTTTGGGAAGGGGACCTGAAATTTAAACACCAAATTCCCAAAGAAATCGATTTAAGCGCCACCCCCCTCAAGATCGTGGCCCCCCTTGGTGAGATAACACAGGGGTTTTGCGCCCTTTTTTGGGCCCTCGTTTCCTTAGCGGTTAAGGAAAACAAACCTTTTCTCGTGAAAACCGCCGAAGGCCCGCGGGTAACGCTCGGGGTCAAAGGGGCTTCCCTTCCCCAAGATGACCCTTTGCTCCAGGCAGCCAAGGAACTGCTTTCTCCCTTTGCGGAGATAGAACAAAAAGACCAGACCATCACCCTCAAATTCAAAACCCCTTGATGAATGAAAGACAGGCTCTCCTGGCCCTCGTTCTAAGCCCTGGCTTTGGCCCGGTCACCCTCAAGCGCTTGCTAAAAGAAGTAAAGACCCCGCTTGAAATCTTTTCCCTCCCGAAAGAAAAATTAAACGCTTGCGGTTTTAAAGGAGATCGGCCCCGGCTTGAAGAGGCCCTCCTGCGGGCCAGAAGGGAAGAACAGGCCCTTAGGAGGCTTGGAGCCTCTTACGTGACCCTTTACGATGAGGAATACCCACCTCTTTTGCGGGAAATACCGGATCCTCCTCCGGTACTCTTTTACCAGGGGAGGCTGCCCGGAACGGAACCAGCGCTTGCGGTGGTAGGTTCAAGGGCCGCTACCTCTTACGGTCTTACGGTGACCAGAGAATGGGTCTCGGTTTTTGCCCGTGCCGGGCTGGCGGTGATAAGCGGTCTGGCCTTGGGGATAGACCGGGCTGCGCACGAAAGTGCGCTGAGAAACGGCGGGCTTACTTTTGCCGTTTTGGGCTGTGGGCTGGACGTAAATTATCCCGCCCCGAATGCGGCCTTAAAGAGAGAGATGTTGGAAAAAGGCGGCGGTTTGCTTACGGAATTTCCCCTGGGGACCAGGCCCAAGGCGGGTAATTTCCCCATCAGGAATCGTCTCATCAGTGGCTTGAGTCAGGCGGTTTTGGTGGTGGAGGCCAGCCCCAAAAGTGGTTCTTTGATCACGGCCCGTCTGGCTGGAGAACAAGGCCGGGAGGTTTTCGCCGTGCCGGGGCCCGTCTATTCTTTGCGCAGCCACGGCTGCCACCTCTTGTTGCGTGACGGGGCCCAGCTGGCGGATAAGCCAGAGGACGTCCTCTCCTATTTTGGGGCCCTGGTAGGCCGAGTCCCGGATGAAGTTCAGGAGTTGACACTTGGCCCGGAGGAAGCCAAAGTTTTAGAGCACCTGAAGAGGGAGCCTTTAAGCGTGGACGAACTGGTTTATCTTACCGGTCTGGGAATAGAAGAGGTGGTGGCGACTTTGACCAGTCTTGAAATCGAAGGCCTGGTGGAGAGGCTTCCAGGAAACTCTTACCGTAGGACTTTGGGGAGATGAAAAAGGGACTCATTATCGTAGAATCGCCTACGAAAGTTCGCACCATTAAAAAAATAGTGGGCAAAGATTTTGAAGTGGCCGCCTCAGTAGGGCATATCAAAGACCTGCCCAAGAGCCGGTTGGGGGTAAAAATAGAAAACGGCTTTGAGCCTGAATACGTTACCATTAAGGGAAAGAGGGAGGTCATTAATAAACTAAAAGCCGCGGCCAAAAAGGCGGCCGAGATCTACCTGGGGCCGGATCCAGACCGGGAAGGGGAGGCGATAGCCTGGCACATCGCCGAAGAACTAAAAGGGCTTAAAAAGCCTATCAGACGGCTTCTCCTTTACGAACTTACGGAAAAAGGGATAAAAGAGGCCCTGGCCCGGCCCAGCGAACTTGACCCCCTCAAGTTTGAAAGTCAGAAGGCCCGTCGTATTTTGGACCGCCTGGTGGGTTATAACCTCTCACCTCTCCTCTGGGAGAAGGTCAAACGCGGTCTTTCTGCCGGAAGGGTCCAGTCTGTGGCCCTCAGGTTGATTTGTGAGCGGGAGCGGGAGCGGGAAGCCTTTGAGCCGGAAGAATACTGGACCATCGAGGTGGTTTTTGAAACTCAAGCCGGGCCTCTGGTGGCCAAGCTCAAGCGTTACCAGGGCAGGCCCGTAAAACCCAAGACGGAAAAAGAGGCCAAGGCCCTGGTGGCGGCCCTCAAGAAGGCCTCTTTCAGTATCACCAAGGTTGAACGTAAAGAGATCCGGCGTAAACCACCGGCTCCTTTCATCACCAGCACCCTTCAGCAGGAGGCCTGGCGGCGGCTGCGTTTTTCCGCCAAAAAGACCATGCTGCTCGCCCAGCGTCTCTACGAAGGGGTGGAGCTGGGTGAGGAAGGGGCGGTGGGGCTCATCACATATATGCGTACGGATTCCGTACGGGTGGCCTCAGAAGCCGTGGAGGAGGCCCGGGCCTTTGTGGCCGAGACCTTCGGGCAGGAATTTTTGCCCCCCAAACCCCACGTCTATAAGAGCCGTAAGACCGCCCAGGAGGCCCACGAAGCCATAAGGCCCACTTCGCTTCAGCGCACCCCTGAGAAACTCAAGGCCTATTTGAGCAAGGACGAGCTCGCCCTCTATGATTTGATATTTCGCCGTTTTGTGGCCTCACAGATGGTTGAGGCCCGCTTTGAGCGCACGGAGGTCCATATTGCCGGTGGAGAATTTGAACTCCTGGCCAGCGGGACCGTCCTCGTCCACCCCGGTTTTCTGGTGCTTTACCGTCAGGAAGAGGAGGCAGAAAAGAGTCTTCCCCCGGTAAAAGAAGGTGAAGGGCTCAGACTCCTGGAAATAAAACCTGAGCAACACTTCACCCAGCCACCGCCCCGCTACACCGAGGCCAGCCTCATCCGGACCTTGGAAGAGAAGGGTATCGGCAGGCCTTCCACTTACGCCCAGATCGTCTCCACCATCAAAGAGCGCGGTTACGTGGAGACCGAAAAGGGTTATCTCAAGCCCACGGAACTGGGGCTCCTGGTCAACGATTTACTGGTGGCCCATTTTCCCCACCTGATAGAGACGGGTTTTACCGCCCGTCTGGAAGAGGCCCTGGACGAAATCGAAGAAGGCAAACGCCAGAGGGTAGAGCTTTTAAAGGATTTTTACCAGACCTTTGAAGACATACTCAATAAGGCCCGGGAAGAGATGGCCTCTTTGAAGGCCGGCGTTCCCTCCGGGATAAAGTGCCCGGCCTGCGGGGAGGAGATGATTATCAGGGTGGGGAAGGCGGGGGCTTTTCTGGCCTGTTCTCGCTATCCGGAATGTAAAGAGACCAGGGACTACGTGCGCGATGAGAAAGGAAGCATCAAGGTGGTGGAGAAGAACCGGCAGACCGGTGAGGTGTGCGAGAAATGTGGTCGCCCGATGGTGGTCAAAAGGGGCCGTTTTGGGGAATTTCTGGCCTGTTCCGGCTACCCTGAATGTCGCAACACCAAACCCCTGAGCACCGGGATCCCCTGCCCCAAAGAGGGCTGTCCGGGCCAACTGCTAAAACGGCGGGCCCGTACGGGCAAAATTTACTACCGCTGCAGTAAGGCCCCGGAGTGTGACTTTATCCTCTGGCAGGAACCCTTAAAGGAGGAATGTCCGGCCTGCGGTGCCCCTTTTCTGATACGCAAAAAGGAAAGGAGAAAGGAGTTTAAGGTTTGTCCAAAGTGCGGTTACCGGGAAGAGATTTAGCCGGGGAATTAAACTGCAAATACTGTGGCGGCCCGGCGGTGATCGTGGGCCGCTGAGCCTCAGCCCGGGTGAGGTGTCTCACCTGCGGGATGGAAAGGCCGGCCCGGGAATACGAGGCCGAAATCGAGGCCTTCAAAGAGGCCCTGTGTGAGCTCAAAGAGCATAAAACCTAAACCGCCCTTTTCCCTCCCGGAAAGGGTGCTCCTGGTCTATACCAGGCCTGATGTTTTGCTCCTGAAAAGGGCCTTTAAGCTCAAAAAGAAAGGCTCCTTTCTTTTGACCGAGGTCTTTCAACGTGAGGAGGCCGTCCTCTGTGGTCCGGTTCTGGGAGCCCCACAGGTGGCCATCGTCTTGGAATATCTAAAGGCCTGCGGGGTCAAAGAAATCCTTGCCCTGGGCTGGGCCGGGGCCTTTGGGCCCGAACTGCCCCTGGGGAGTCTGTTTCTGCCAGAAAGGGCGTTGAGTGCGGAGGGAACCTCGGCCCATTACGGCTTTTTCCCCGAGCCTGCCCCTTCTCTTTTCTGGTGGCTTTACCACCAGTTAATCTTCCTTGGTCTTGACTTCGAGGTGGGCACCATCGTTTCCACGGACGCCCTGTTTCGCGAAACCGAAGAATTTAGAAAGCGCTTTTTCGCGGCCTCTGCCGTGGATATGGAAACTTCGGCCCTTTTTAGTGTGGGCAGGGCCCTGGGGCTAGCGGTGGCGAGCTTACATATCATTTCGGATCAGCTCTGGCCTGCATACGTCAGGGCCCCTTCGGCCCTCATCAGAAAGGCCACCTCGGCCCTTTTCCCCCTTTTCAGGAATTTTTGGCAGACAGGGGCTTTTGAACTTGCCAAGGAAGGACTCACGGGATAGGCTCAAATTCGGTTTTTACTTTATACGTTCTTAATTTAGTAGGATTTTTGAGGGAGGAGCTATGTTTGGCCTGGGTTTGCCCGAACTGGTGATTATTCTGGTGATTATAGTGGTCCTTTTTGGGGCCAGTCGTCTGCCCCAAATTGGCGAAGGCTTGGGTAAAGGGATCAAGAATTTTCGCAAGGCCGTCAAAGAAGAAGAGCCGGAAGAAAAGAAGGAGGTTGAAAAATAGTGTTTAAAAACCCGCTGATACGCTTTTTAAGCTCCATCAAGCTGGCCATTTTTCTCCTCCTGACCTTAGCGGCTACTTCCATCCTGGGCACTTTAATCCCTCAGGGGGAGCCTCTTGCCTTTTATTTCCAGCGTTACGGGGAGACCCTGGGCCAGATCATCAAATTTCTTAAACTATACGACGCCTACCATTCGTGGTGGTACGTCACTTTGCTTGCCCTCTTTAGCGTGAATCTGACCCTCTGTTCCCTAAAAAGGCTTCCCTTTTCCCTGGAACTTTTCCGGCGTGACCCTCTGGCGGTGGATCCGGAAAAACTGTTGCGCATGCCGGTGGCCAGAGAAGTCAAGCTTCCGGGAGATTTTGCCGCGGTGGCAGCAAGAATCGAAAAAATACTAGGAAAAAGGTTTGGCCGGCTGGAAAAGGCGGCCTTTGCGGACGGCGTCCTCTTTTTGAAAGACCGTTTCCGCTGGAGTTATTTTTCGGTCTACGTGGTCCATTTTTCTCTCCTGGTCATTATTGCGGGGGCCATTATCGGGGCGGTTTTTGGCTTCCGGGGCCATATCACCTTGATGGAGGGAGAGAGTACCAACCAGGTGCTGGTGCAGGGCCGGCAGCACGCCTCGATTCCTTTAGATTTTTCCATCCGCTGTGATAAGTTTTACATCGATTTTTATCCCAACGGCATGCCCAAAGAATATCGTTCAGAGGTAACCATCCTTGAAAACGGAAAAGAGGTCACCAAGGCCGCCATTCGCGTAAATGATCCTTTTACCTACCGGGGGATTACCTTTTACCAGGCCAGCTACAACACCTTCGCCAAGGTGCAGCTTCGGCTCCTGAAAGGGCCCCGCCAGAAGGAGCTGGAAGTCAAGCCCTTTAGTCAGGCCCTTTGGCCAGAAGAAGGGATCATGGTAGGACTCCTTGATTTTCAGATGGCTCACGGCCTGCCGGCGGCCCGTATCTGGTTAAGCGAAAAGGGTGAGGCCCCTCTTTCTTTCTGGGTCCTTAAGGGGCATCCCCGGCGTATCGAACTCAAAAGTGGTCCGGTGGTCGTGGTTTTGGAAGAGGCTGAACCGGTTTACGCCACGGGGCTACAGGTCAAAAAGGACCCAGGGGTACCGATCGTGCTTACCGGTTTTACCTTGCTGATTCTGGGGATCTTTGCCGCCCTCTTCTTCGCCCACCAGCGCTACTGGGTGGCCATCCTTCCGGCCAAAAACAGCGTTAAGGTGATTTTGGCCGGCTTTTCCCCCAAGGCGCGCCAGAAAGTGGCTCAGGTCATAGAAGATCTTGCGGAAGAGCTACAAAGAGTTGATGGGCGGAGTGCTTGACAAGCTTAGCTAAGGTTGCTAGAGATTTTAGCGAAAAGGGTAGGCGCGTAGCTCAGTGGGAGAGCGCTTGCTTGACGCGCAAGAGGTCGGCGGTTCGATCCCGCCCGCGCCTACCATCTGGCGTTGGGATTTAAAAAGCATCTTTGGGCTGAGGCCCAAAAGATGCCTTTTCTTTATATTGCTAGGGAGGGGAAGTGGAAATAAAGATCAGTTTACCGGACGGACGCAAGACCGTAGTTGAAGCTGGGGTTAAGGCGGCGGAGGTTTTAAAAGATTTTCTCACCAAAGAGACGATCGGGGCCAAATTAAACGATAAAGTCATCGATTTAGAGACTCCCCTTTACGAAGACGGGGTTTTGACCCCGCTCACCCCTGATGAGCCCGAAGCCCTTGAAATTTTGCGTCACACCGCGGCCCACGTCCTGGCCCAGGCGGTAAAAGAGCTCTTTCCAGAGGCCAAGCTGGGTATCGGGCCAGCCACCGAACAGGGTTTTTACTACGATTTTGACTACGAGCGCTCCTTTACGCCGGAGGACCTCGTTCAGATAGAAAAACGCATGAAAAAGATCGTCAAAAAGAGGCTGCCTATCCGGCGGGAGGAGCTCGCCAAAGAAGAGGCCCTGCGGCTCTTTGAAGAGCTCAACGAACCTTACAAAATCGAACTCATCAAAGAGATCCCGGAAGAGAAGGTCAGTATTTACCGCCAGGGAGATTTTCTGGACCTTTGTCGCGGGCCCCATCTGCCTCACACCGGCTGGGTCAAGGCCTTTAAACTCCTTTCGGTAGCGGGGGCCTATTGGCGGGGTGACGAGAAAAACCCCATGCTCTGGCGCATTTACGGTACGGCCTTTTTTAAAAAAGAAGACCTTGAGGCCTATCTCCACCGGCTGGAGGAGGCCAAAAGGAGAGATCATCGTCGTTTGGGCAAAGAACTTGAGCTTTTCAGCATCGAAGACGAAGTGGGCCCGGGCCTCATCCTCTGGCACCCTAAAGGGGCCCTGGTGCGTAAGATAATCGAGGATTTCTGGAAAGAAGAACACCTCAAGCGCGGCTACGAGCTGGTTGTCACCCCGCATATCGCGCGCCGCCATCTCTGGAAGATTTCGGGCCACCTTGATTTTTACGCTGAAAACATGTTCGCCCCCATGAAGATCGACGAGATCGAATACCAGTTAAAACCCATGAACTGCCCCTTTCACATCCTCATTTACAAAAGCCGGCGGCGCAGTTACCGGGAATTGCCTATCAGGTGGTGTGAGCTGGGCACCGTTTACCGCTACGAAAGAAGCGGGGTCCTGCACGGGCTCATGAGGGTGAGGGGCTTTACCCAGGACGACGCCCACATATTCTGCCGGGAGGACCAGTTAGAAGAAGAGATCTTCAAGTGTCTGGACCTTACGGTCTATTTCTTGAGCACCTTTGGCTTTGCGGAGTACCAGATATATCTCTCCACCCGGCCGGAAAAATATGTCGGCAGTGAGGAGATCTGGGAAAAGGCGGAAGGGGCCCTGCGCAAGGCTTTGGAAGATAAGGGGCTGGCTTACGAGATCGACCCCGGGGAAGGGGTCTTTTACGGGCCCAAAATCGACATCAAGATCAAAGACGTGCTCGGCAGATTTTGGCAATGCTCCACCATCCAGGTGGATTTCAACATCCCTGAAAGGTTTGATATTACTTACATCGGGGAAGACAACCGCCCTCACCGGCCCATCATGATCCACCGGGCGCTTCTGGGCTCACTTGAGCGGTTTTTTGGGGTCCTGATCGAGCATTACGCCGGGGCCTTTCCCGTCTGGCTGGCCCCGGTCCAGGCCGTGGTGGTCACCGTGGCGGACCGCCACGTGCCTTACGGAGAGCGGGTACTTGAACGCCTTAAGGGGGCGGGTATCAGGACCAAGGCCGATTTTCGTAACGAAAAACTCGGTTTCAAGATCAGGGAGGCCCAACTCCAGAAGATTCCTTACATGCTCATCATCGGGGACAAGGAAGTAGAAAATGAGGCCTTGACGGTCCGGACCAGAAAAGGCGAAAATCTTCCCTTAATAACCGTCGAAGATTTTATCGCCAGGGTTCAGGAAGAAGTTTCGGCAAAAGTCATTAACTAGGAGTAAAGGTGGCCAAAATAGACAAAAGGAAATTCAGGGTTAACGAAAAAATAAGGGCTCCTAGGGTGCGGCTGGTAGACGCAGACGGTAAACAGCTGGGGATAGTTTCCCGGGAAGAGGCCTTACGTCTGGCCCAGGACCAGGGGCTCGACTTAGTCGAGGTGGCCCCCCAGGCAGACCCCCCTGTTTGCCGCATCATGGATTACGGGCAGTTTCTTTACCAGCAGGCCAAAAAGGCCAAAGAGGCCCGCAAGAAACAGGCCGTGGTAGAGGTCAAGGAGATCAAGGTCCGGCCCAAGACCGACGTACACGACCTGGAGACCAAAATACGCCACATCAAACGTTTCCTTAAAGACAAAAACAAGGTAAAGGTCCGGGTCTTTTTCAGGGGGCGGGAGATTACCAAACCTGAGCTGGGCCAGGAGGTGCTCAATAAAATCCTGGCGGCGGTAGAGGAGGAGGCGCAGGTGGAGATGAAGCCCCGTATGGAAGGGCGGCAGATGATCATGATCCTGGCCCCTAAGAAATCTTAAGGCTTGCAAAAGCCTCAAACCGCATTATTCCTTTGGGAACATAATTTGGGGGGAAGGTGAAATTATGGCGAAAATCAAGATGAAAACCAACCGTTCTGCGGCCAAACGCTTTAAGGTCACTGCCAAAGGCAAGGTGATGCATTTCCGGGCGGGGAAAAGCCACCTTTTACGCAAAAAAAACCGTAAAAGGAAAAGGAATCTCAAAAAGGCGGTGGTACTTTCTCCTGCTAACTTGGCCGCCGTCAAACGTTTGATCCCTTATAAGTTCTAAGGAGGTTTAGGCCATGCCCAGGGCAAAAGGTGGTCCCAAGACCAGAAGAAGGCATAAAAAATATATCAAAATGGCCAAGGGATACTGGGGGCAGCGCAAAAATTGTTTCCGGCGGGTGCGGGAAACGGTGGAAAGGGCCCTGGTCTATGCTTACCGGGACCGGCGTCAGCGCAAAAGAGACTTTCGCCGCCTCTGGCAGATCAGGATCAACGCTGCGGCCAGGCTTCATGGCTTAAATTACAGCCGTTTCATGGGGGGCCTTAAAAAGGCAGGAGTTGAGCTTGACCGTAAAATGCTGGCCAACCTTGCCATTACCGAACCGGAGGCCTTCAAAAAGCTGGTGGAGCTTGCGGCTTCTAAATGGCAATAAGCCATGGTGGACGAAAAGAGCCTGGAAGAGCTAAAAAAGAAGGCCCTTTCCGAGATAAAAGAAGCGGAGGACGAAAAGGGGCTTGAGGCGGCCCGGGTCAAGTTTCTGGGGCGTAAAGGCGAGCTGACCAGGATTCTCAAATCCATCGCCCAGCTTCCCCCGGAGCTCAAGCCGGTTATCGGGCGCCTGGCCAACCAGATAAAGAAAGAACTGGAAGCCGCCCTTAAAGAGGCCCAGCAAGAGCTTAAAAAGAAAAAGGAGTCACGTCTTCCGGGGGTTGACCTTACGCTTCCCGGGCGCCCTTACCCCCTGGGGAAGTTACACCCCATCACCCAGGTAATGACCGAACTCTGTGAGATCTTCCTCCGCATGGGTTTTTCCATAGCCACCGGCCCCGAGGTAGAGCTGGATTACTACAATTTTGAGGCCTTAAACATCCCCCCGGACCATCCCGCCCGGGACATGCAGGCCACTTTTTATCTCACCGATAAGGTCCTTTTGCGGACGCACACTTCCCCCATCCAGATCAGGACCATGGAGCGGGAAAAGCCCCCGCTCAGGATTATCGCCCCCGGTAAGGTCTACCGGTGCGATTCAGACGTGACCCATACCCCCATGTTCCACCAGATCGAGGGCCTTATGGTGGATCGGGACGTTTCCTTTGCAGACTTAAAGGGTGTTCTCAGCGTCTTTGCCCGGGAGATCTTTGGGGAAGAGACCAGGGTCCGTTTTCGCCCCAGTTATTTTCCCTTTACCGAGCCCAGTGTGGAGATGGACATCAGTTGTGTGATCTGTGGCGGAGAGGGTTGTCGTGTCTGCGGGCAGACGGGCTGGCTTGAGATCCTGGGGGCGGGGATGGTGCACCCGAACGTCTTCCGCGCGGTGGGTTATGACCCTGAGCAGTGGGTGGGTTTTGCCTTTGGGCTCGGGGTAGAACGTATTACCATGCTCAAGTTCGGCATAGACGACATCCGCCTTTTTTACGAAAATCACCTGCGTTTTCTGGAGCAATTCTAGATGTTAGTGCCCTATAACTGGCTTAAAGAATGGGTGGATCTCAAAGAAGGGCCCGAAGAGCTGGCCCAACGCCTCACCCTTACCGGGCTTGAGGTGGAAGGAGTTTTCAACGCCTACGAAGACCTGGCCCCGGTCACGGTGGTGAGGGTGGTCTCCGTGGCCCCCCATCCCCACGCGGAAAAATTAAAAGTTTGCCAGGTTTCTGACGGCGAAAGGGACTATCAGGTGGTCTGCGGGGCCCCTAACGTAAGGGAGGGGTTAAAGACCGCCTTTGCTCCTCCCGGCACGGTCCTTTTTACGGGAGAGAAGATCAGTGAGGCTGAGATCAGGGGGGTTCGTTCCGAGGGAGTCCTCTGTTCGCCTTACGAACTGGGGGTGGAGGCCAAAAAAGACGGCCTTATCGCATTTTCCGACGAGGTTTCCCTGGGCCGCAAGGTCATAGAGGTCTTGGGCCTTTACGAGCCCGTTTTGGAAGTGGCGGTAACCCCTAACCGGGGAGATTGCCTTTCCATTTATGGGCTGGCCAGAGAGGCCGCGGCGGTCACGGAAAGTGTCCTGCGCCCCTTCTCACCCCCGTCTTTGCCCCTGGGGGAGGAAATTTTTGCGGAGACCAGCGTGGTAATCGAGGTGCCTGAGCTCTGTTTTCGTTACGCCGGGCGCCTTATAAAGGGGGTTCAGGTTTCAGAAAGCCCCTTTGAGATCCAGAAACGTCTCTGGTTCTGCGGGCTGCGGCCCATAAACAACGTGGTTGACGTCACCAACTACGTCCTGCTTTTTCTGGGTCAACCCCTGCACGCCTTTGACTTCGATCTGCTGGAGGGCCGGCGTATTATCGTGCGGCGGGCCCGTCCCGGGGAGAAGATCCTTACGCTGGACGGGGTAGAAAGGCCCCTTGATGAGGGTATTATGGTCATCGCCGACGCATCGCGGCCGGTGGCGGTGGCCGGGATCATGGGAGGCGAAGAGACGGCGGTCACTGGCAAGACCAAGAACATCTTTCTGGAAAGCGCCTGGTTTAATCCTTCAAGCATCAGGCGAAGCAGCCAAAGGCTCAAGCTTTCCTCTGAGAGTTCCTACCGCTTTGAAAGAGGAGTTGACCCGGAAGGGGTAATCAATGGGCTGGAACTGGCGGCCTCCCTCATCCAAGAGCTGGCCGGGGGTGAAATTGTCCCTGGCCGGGTGGACGAATACCCCAGGCCCTATGTGGCCCGGGAAATAAGGCTCTCCCCCAAAAGGGTAAGCCTTTACCTCAAGGTAGACCTTCCCCAAGAAAAGCTTATCGATCTCCTGAAAAAAGTGGAAGTAAAAGTGGAGCGGGGGGTGGAAGATCTCATCTGTGTGCCCCCTTCCTACCGCCACGATCTTACCTTGCCAGAGGACCTGATTGAGGAAATCGCAAGGCTTTACGGCTACGATAAGCTTCCGGTGGCGGTCCCCCGGGCGGAGATTGTGGGCAGACCCCCCCGTCCTTTTGATAGGCTCTTGCGCCGGGCCAGAGAAATCCTTACGGCCCTTGGCCTTTTTGAGGTGATCAACTACAGCTTTATCTCTCCCAGGTTTGTTTCCCTTTTGGGCCTTGAGGACGACCCGCGCGCCCGGACCCTTTCGCTGGCCAACCCCCTTTCTGAAGAACAAGCGGTGATGCGCACCACGCTGATCCCGGGCCTTTTACAGACGGCCAGGGTAAACGTCTTTCGTGAGGTCCCGGACCTCAAGATCTTCGAAATAGGGCGGGTCTTCTGGCCCCGGGAAGGGGAGCCCCTGCCTGAAGAACGCCACTTCCTGGCGGGACTTTTGTGCGGGCGGGCCCATCCGCCAAGCTGTCACCAAAGGCCTCGTCTCCTTGATTTTTACGACCTAAAGGGGGTACTGGAGAGTTTTTGCCACGCCCTGGGGGTAAGGGGGCTTTGCTTTGAACCGGGGGCCGGAGAGCCTTTTCTCCTGCCAGCCTTGAGCGTGGCCCTTAAGGCCGGGGAGGAAAAGATAGGCTTTGCCGGGGCCTTGCGGGATGACGTCCTGGAAAAGCTTGATTTGTCCGGGCCCATCTTTGTCTTTGAGCTTGATTTGGAAAAACTATGTCACCTGGTAGAAACCAAGAAGACCTACCAGCCTCTGCCCAAATTTCCGGCCACATTTAGGGATCTCGCCCTGGTGGTTCCGGAGGAATTGCCGGCGGGCGATGTCCTTGCTTTTGCCCGTGAGCTTTCCTTCCCTCACCTGGAAGACGTACAATTGATAGACGTCTACCGGGGCAAGGGGGTTCCGGCCGGGGAAAAGAGCCTCACCCTGCGGTTTGTCTACCGGGCTAAGGACCGAACCTTGCGGGACGAAGAGGTAAACGACTTGCACCAACAGGTCACCGAGGCCATTTTGTCCCGTTTTAAGGCGAAGCTTAGATGAAAAAGACCCTTACCAAACGGGATCTGGTGAAATATCTCCACGAGGAGCTGGGTTTTTCGGCCCGGAGCCTGGCTCGGGTGGTGGACCTCCTCTTTGAAGAAATAAAAAGGGCGCTGGAGAGGGGGGAAGAGGTCAAGATAGTCCGTTTCGGTATCTTTGAACCTTATCAGCGGCCTACCCGGAAAGGGGTGAGCCCGCAGGACGGAAGCCCGATTTTGATTCAGGGGAAGAAGACCGCCGTTTTTCGGCCAAGCCCCACCCTTAAAGAGTTTATTAACCGTTGAATCTTATGAAGGCCAAGCAGGTTCTTCCCAAGCGCTACTATACCATCGGAGAGGTAGCGCGCCTGCTTGGGGTTGAACCTCACGTATTACGCTTCTGGGAAAAGGAATTCAGTAAGTTCGTCAAGCCGCTGCGGGTTTCCGGAAGGAGGCTTTACCGCGGCGAACAGGTTGAGGTCTTCCGGCGCATAAAGGCCCTGCTTTATGAGGAGGGGTACACTATTTCCGGGGCCAAAAAGAAACTTTCTGCCAAAAAAGACGCCCAAGACGTCCTTTTGGAAGTGAAAAGGGGGCTTGAGGAGATTTTGGAGATCCTTACCGGTGAGGAGGGGGAATAGGTTCCCGCACCTTTAGTCCAAAGCCCCTGGCCGTGTCCAGCAGCTGTTCCCGGGCCGAATTTAAGGCGGAGAGGGCGGCTTTTTCAGCAAAAAGGCCCGCTTCGGTGAAAGAAAACCAGTCCTCCCAGGAAGGTTCCTCTTCCAGTACCGAAGGGATGCTGCTAGAAAAGGCCACTATCTCAAAGACTTCGTCTTTTAAAGGTAGGTTTTGGAAGGTTTGGGGCGGGGAAATATGAAGTCCCACCGCACAAATGATGGTTTCGCTAAGGCGCCATTTTTGAGCTAGCCAGGCCCCGGCCTGGGCGTGGTGCCAGCTCAAGGTCTCTTTTTCGACCTCATTGAGGCGTCTTTTGCCCTGGCCACGTCTGAGATAGGCCTTTTGGTAAACGTCGTACCAGTTGGTAAGGAGCACCGGAAGGGCGATGTCTTGGAGCAAAGCTGCCAAAAAGACTTCTTCTTTCTTTTCGGTGGGGACCAATTTGCGGGCAAACAAGGCCCTGAAGAGGGAATCAGTCCAAAAAGCGGCCAGGTCAAAACCCTCTTTGTGCGGGTCCTTGATGATACGGGTGATGCCGTAGGATACTACCAAGCTCTCGATCTGTTTTAGCCCCAGGATATTTACCGCCTGGTTTAGGCTGTTTACCGGTCTGCTGAGGCTCAGGTAGGCAGAGTTTACCATTTGCAATATTTGGCTGGCCAGGCCTGGATCGTAGCCCAAAAGGGCGGCTATCTCGTTTATAGAGGCTTCAGGGTCACGGATCATGGTCATAATTTTTGTTACGATATCTGGCAGAGAGGGGACCTTAAAATCCTTAAAAATCTTTTCAAAATCGCCGGTGGCCAGGGCGGCGTAGCGGTTTATCTTTTGGGTCAAATTCTTAAAAATCATCTTTTTTCCAGGTTGGCCGATCTTAATAGCTAGGTTCTTATTCGGAATTTTGCCCGAAGATGAAAAGACTTGCGGATTGGTTTTTTTGGCAGCTGGCCAAACTTTACCGCCTGCGCTTTTGGTACCTGGCGCGCCAGGGCAACCCCGTCTTTTTCTACCTCTTCATCGGGTTGAATAACGCCCTGGCCATCTTCGTCCTGGGTTACATCGCCCACCTTACCGCCTGGCCGCTGCTTTTCCCTTCTCTCGGGCCGACCCTGTTTCTGGCCTTCTACGCCCCCCAAAGGGCCATCTCCGCCCCTAAAAACGCGCTCCTGAGCCATCTGCTGGGAGCCATAACGGGGATGCTCTGCTTGCTCCTTTTCAGACAATTGGGCTGGGCCCAGGAAGTCTTGGCCTTAAGTACGGTGGCAGCGGCGGCTTTGACCGTGGGGGTGGTGGGTTCCCTGATGACCTTTTTCAAAATTTTACACCCCCCTGCGGCTTCTACCGCCTTGCTGGCGGCCCTAGGTTATTTTGATCATTTTTCACAATTCTTGGGGCTTATGGTGGCCCTGACACTGATACTTTTGCAGGCCAAACTTATGCACACCTTGGCCGGAGTCGATTATCCCCTCTGGGCCCCCAAGGAAGAAGAAGCCCTTGTGCTTAAAGGCAAAGGATTTACTCTCCGCCCCTCGCAAGGCCCTCCCCAAGATCTCGCCGGTCTCGGAGAGGTATTAATCCGCAAGGGCTCTTTTGATCAGAAAAATTGAGCAAAAATTTCAAAAAATTATTTAAACTTCCGAAAAGAGATTAAAAAGATATCCCAGATCAATTGG
>DROK01000159.1 GCA_011321895.1 Thermodesulfatator atlanticus | reverse complement strand
GGCTTGGCTCTCAAGCTTTAACCAGAAGTTAAAGACCAGCCCGCCCAAAAGGAACAAAACCAACAATAACGCCAAAACACACTTCTTACCCATCACCAAAACCTTAAAAACTTTTGTGGCCTTTGCAAGCCTTAATTGCCCCTCAAGGCTCATTCCCCGTTGATATATTTGTGGGCATAAAGGCGGACGTGGTGCCCTTCCAAAACGTGAAAGGTCTGGATCTTTTTAAGGAGGGTGGGAGAAAACTGGCCCAGGGGCAGGTAGATGACCTTTTTGCCCTGGTGGGCCGCAAACCTTTTGGCCAGGGAGGAGGGGGGCTTTTTGGCGATATAAACGATGTATTTTTCCAGGGAATAATCGATGCCTGCCAGGAGCAGGCGTTCTGGTTTGTTGCGTGCGAAATCAAAGAGAGGGTCTTCCCAGATGTCATAGACCCGCATCGGGGGATAAGTGAGCATGAAACCGCCGTAATGACAGCGGGATATCCCCGGGCCCACCACTACCTCACCGGCCCGGGTGGCGTAAAAGGCCATGTCCGATTCCTGGTCGTGTTCTCCGTGCCAGGTAAGTTTCCAGGGGTATCTCTCGCGCCCGTAGGCGTCGGGTTCGTCTTCGTCAAAGATCACCACCACCGAGCCCACCTTGCCTGCCACCGGCCGTTCCTCCCGGACGTAAATCCGGCCTTCGTACCAGTGTCTGATGGTCTCCCTGAGGTCTATGCCGTCCTTTAAGGAAGCGCAGAAGGGTTCCACCCGCCTCAAGTCCTCGGCCAGGATACGCAACGCCTTTTTCATTACCTGCCGGCCAAACCCTTCTACGATCAGGTCTTCCGGCGGGAAGGAGCAGATATTCGTCCCCTTCCAGGCCTTTTTCCATTCCCCTGGTCTTTTTTCTACGGGTTTTTTCCTGATGGGGATCAGTCTTTTACGCCGTAGCGGTTTGGCCTTGCGGAAAAATTTTATCTTTTTGTGGGGTTTTAGCAGGTCTTCCAGAGAGAGGCTGATGGGGGCTAAATCCGGGGTTTCGGTCTGAAAGGGGTAATACGTCCCCTTTTCCCAGAGTTCCCAGGCAAAATCGTCGTTGGCCACCCCGCGGGCGGCGACTAATAACTGGTAAAAGTCCGGGGCCAGCCTGCCCTCAATCAGGGCGTAGTTACGTACAAATTGTTTCAGTATTTTTAAGGCCCTGGGAGAGATTTCGTCCCGGTTTTTTTGTTCGTAACTCTCGATCGCCTCCCGGAGGAGGAGGTCAAAGAGGGCCAGGCGGTCAAAAGAAAAGGTCGTGCCGCGTTTTTTTTCATAAACCCCCTGGAAAAAGCCTATCTCTGAGAGCACTTCCCGGCTGGAAAGGATATCGAGGTGAAAGAGGGCCACCCCTTCTCTTTTTTTGCGCGTAAAAGGTTGGGGCAAATCCTGGGAAAGATAGGTGTTGATGGCTGAGACGTGGGCCAGGCCCCCTACAAAGACCACGCGGCGGTATTTCCCGGCCAGTCCTTTTAGATGGAAGGCGATAGTCCTTTCCCGGTGTTCATCCAGCGGATCTTTGGGATAATCGATTTTTAAGGCCTCGTTGATATAATTTTCGTAACCGATGCGAGAGATGGCGTAAGTGTCGGGAAATTTTTCTTCCCGGCCTTGATAACCTTCAATATCGAGGTCCACGAAATAGACCTTTATCCCCAGCTCCTCGGCGGTACGGATGGCCTCAACCAGGGGTTCTACCGGCTCGATTAAGAGATATACCTGGCTGCCGTCCTTTTCGCGGTAACTCACCACGGAAAGGAGAGGCAACCTCCGAACACCGCGTAAGATCTTTTCCTTTAGGGTGGGAGGATATTCTACCGCTATCGCTTCCGGCGCCAGCGAGATGATCCTTTCTCTAACGGCGGCTGCAAATTCAAGCCGCCCGTGGATGACGGGCAGGAAAATTATCTCACTGGTGCCAATTTTGGCTTTGGGCAGCATGTTGTTAGTTGACCGGCCTCAGGCGCGGGTTGTGGTCCTCCCGCTCGGGCCAGAAGATCAGGGCGGTGCTTCCCAGCGTCTGGGTTATCGCCTCCTTAAGGACTTCTTTTTTGGGTCGCTCTTTATCCGGTCCTGCCAGCCTTTTCAGGGCGTAACGGGCGATGTTGACCCCGTCTCTTACCGAAAAAGATTCCCCCGCCCGATGGGCCAGCTGCAAGAAGGAGACCACGTAATGGAGTACTTCTTCGTCCGCAAAGGGAAGGTTGGCCTTTAAAATCTCATATTCTTCTTCAGCCTCGGGAAAATCTACGTAGATCTGGGGCTGAAGACGGGAGTGGATGTATTCGGGTACCTCAAAAGTGGAGGCGTCTTCGTTCATGGTGACGCAGATACGGAAATCCGGGTGCGCTTTTATTTTGACGCCCGCCACGATGGATTCCACGTAACGCCGGGAATCAAGCAGGGGGGCCAGGGAGGCCCAGCTCTTTTCGCTCATTCTGTTGGCTTCGTCAATGATGGCCACACCCCCCTTGATCATGGCGGTTACGATGGGGCTTGCCATATAGCGGATCCGGCCTTCGTCTGAAATCACCGGAGTCACCAGGAGGTCTTCGGGGCGGGTATCAACCGTGGCCTGGAAGATATAGACTTCTCTTCCCAGTCTCTTGGCCGCGGCGTAAGCCAAGGTGGTCTTCCCCACTCCGGGTTTGCCCACCAGACGCGGATTAAGGGGGAGGTCGTGTTCGTCTATGATCATCCAGGCGGCCAGAATCTGTTTTATCACGTCTTCCTGGCCGACACAGATCAGGTTTAATTCGTCCGGATGGGCCAGATGGAGGGTTACCCCGTCGATAACGGCTTTTTCCATAAGGGCTCCTGTGTTTAAGTTTTTTATAATTGTAACGTATAGTTGGTCCTTTGGGGATACGGACGTGAAAGCGCCATTTAAAGAGATCAGTCTTCAAAAAAGTATTTTTACCCCTGAAGAATTACCTGTGCCGTCTTTGCCTGAAGTGGCCTTTTTAGGCCGTTCTAACGTGGGCAAATCCTCCCTCATAAACGCTTTTTTGGGACGGAAAAAGATAGCGAGGGTCTCTTCCACCCCGGGTTTCACCAAGGCCCTGAATTTTTTTCGGGTGGACCATCGCTTTCTGGTGGTTGATCTCCCGGGTTACGGTTTTGCCAAGGTGCCACCCAAGCTGCGGCGCAAGTGGCGCCATCTAATCGAGACTTATCTTTCCTCACCCAGGCCGATCAAACTTCTGGTCCTCATCTTTGATATCCGTCGGGCCCCTGACGAATTAGCCCTGGCCCTTATTGAGTACGTAAGGGCCCTTTCCCGCCGGTTTATCGTGGTGCTTAACAAGATAGATCGTTTGAAAAAGACCGAATGGGGCAAGGCCAAAAGGCGC
>DROK01000158.1 GCA_011321895.1 Thermodesulfatator atlanticus | reverse complement strand
TGGCTTTGGTGGCCTGTATGAGGAAGCTAGCCCTAATCTGCTGGGCCCACTACAAAATGGCCCTGGCTTCTACTCATTGACAGGCCACACAGTATCTCTACGCTTTAAAAATGCGTAGAGGGGGCGTGGCGATCTCCAGAGATTGCTTCCCCCTGTCGTGATGATTTAACCGCGACAGGGGTCGCAATGACTGAGGGGCGGATGCATGTAGGTACATAAAGATAAATAACGATGTCGACTATTTGGTGATCCTATTATTAAATGACGCTTGCGATCTCTTCTATGGCCTGAGCGTAGGCTTCTGCCAGTCCGTCTTTATCCTCTAAGGCCCGGGATAGGTCCTCGTCGTTATCGATGAAGAAGGGTTCGGCGATCACGCAGGGGGCCTTGGTATAACGTAAGAGGTAACCCCCTCGGTCTTCGGCGGTCTTGGGTTTAGGGCCCCGGTTTGGCAATTTTAAGTGTTCCACCAGGTGCTTCAGGAGGATTTCTGCCATCATTTTGCCCTTTTCAGATCGGTGGTAGTAGAGTACCTCGGTGCCCGAGGCCCTGGTGTTAAAGGCGTTACAATGAAGGCTGATGATAAAATCCGGGTTTAAGGCGTTGATATCGTCTGGTAGTTCCTGATACGTCCGCCGGTAGACCCGCTGGACGTCAACGGTGTTCACTTTCTTTTCTATCCGCAAGGCCAGGTCTTCGTTAAAATCAAATTCGCTAATATCGAAATTCTCGTTTACCGCCCCGGGGGAGCGTTTCTTGTGGCCGATTACCAGGGCACAGAGTTTCTTGACTGCCTTTGTTTTTTGGGTGATCCGGGCCAGTTCCTCGGCCAGCTCTTCGGGCGCAACCAAACCCTTTTTCAGGAGATTTTCCAGTAAACTACCCGCCAGGGGAGAGACGATCTCTAATATTTGGGCTTGGTAGATAATGTTTTCTGCCGGTTCTCCCCTGACGATGGCCTTCTGGCCGATATTTTCCGGCCCGATGGCTAAGACATACTCTTCGGGATTTTGGTCTGTTCCTTTGGGAAGACCGGTCAGTAAAAATATTCCCTGCTCGGTCTCCAAATAACCACCTGGTTTGATGGTGCCCAGAAACAACTTAAAAGCCATTTTAGCTCCTCCTTCTTTTTATTAACGGGAGCATTAAATAGTTGACATCATCATTTCTCATTATGTGCATGTATCAGCTCCTCACCCATGACGAGGACTCCCCTTACACTTTGACATTTGTAGAGAGGTACGAAGCCATCTCTTGGGAATCGCTTCTTGAGATCGCTTCGGGGCCTTGCGGGCCCCTCGCGATGACTGCCTGTTTGGTCATTGCGAGCCCCGGTCGTGGGATATATCACGACCGGGGCGTGGCAATCTAATAGTGACGTTCTTCCTGTCATTGCTCTCCCCCTTTATGCATTTAAAAGGGCAGAGGGGCCTTGCTATGACTAACGAAGGTGCGTATCGATTAAATACGTCAGCTAAAAATGCTCTCATTAATATTGGTTTTCGCCCACAAAGATTAACCTGAAAGGGATGCCCTTTAATTTTTTCAAATACATGTCCGCCAGGTCCGGTTCTTCTTCCTTGAAACTTTTCCAGTCAAAGAGGAAATAGACCCTACCTTTGGCCAGGTCCCTGAAGTTTATGGTGCAGTATGGAAGCAGGGTGCCGTCAAAAACGGGATAAAGATAAACGAAGACGAACTTGTCGGCCAAATCCTTTAAAGGTTTGTCCAGAGGTAACCGCGGGTCGATACGAAAATGGACCCCTTCTCGGCTTGCTTCCTTGGCCACGTCTTTGAGTTTGGTGTCGGGTTTAAAGGTCCTTATTTTTTTGAATTTTCTCAGGGCTGGAGAAAAACCAAGCCCCGGTCTCAAGGTGTAAGCCAGGGTCATAGGTCTTAGGTGAGGTGTGCTTTCAGGGGTGGTTTCCGTTTCTCCTTCCGGTTGGGAAGCGAAAAAGTCCTTAACGTGATAAGCGGTTAATAATAGACTGCCCCGGTTTAATTCTTCTTTCAATTCGTTGTGTTTCGTCTCCGGTGTGTCTGCAGATATCTCATAATCGATGGGTAGATAACAGATAATTTCGCTCAAGGGCAGCTTCTTTGCTTTGTATTCCAGTGGTATTTCTTTTTTGTCTTCAGTACAGGTAAAGACAAACTCTTTTCTTTCCAGACGCGGAATAGCATTTAGTTCGCGCTTGACCTTTTCCAGGTTGTCGTTTAAGGCCCGGAGGGTTTTGATGATTTGGGGCAGATTGAGAAGGCGTGAGGAGGCAAATTCTTTTTCCGGCAACTCCAGAGGGGGCTCTGCTTTTAATTGGTATTGGTTGTTCACCAGGGCGAGGCTTGCGATCTTGATCCCTTCCGGGATATTTGTCCCGGCCTCAACCTTAAATTCCTCTCGTATGCGGTTGGGCTGACACTCCTTGGGGTCACAGACGGTCACGGTAGGTTCTCTGGGGCATTCCTCGTAGAGGAGAAAGAGCCCCAGCTCAGACTGGCGGTTTGCTACGGGCACTTCGAGCTTTTGCTCGCGGGGGATAAAGATGAGACGTCCCTGAGGGTCGATAGCCAGGCCTGCGGTCAGGCGAAAGGCCAGTTTTTGGTCGTGGTCTTCGAGGTCTTTTACTTCCAGCCCGAAGAGGATCCCCGGCCCGAAAAACGTGTGGTGGACCAGGGCTTCCCGGCTCAGGAAATAACTCTGTTCCAGGTTAAAGTCTTCAGCGGTGAGGAGTTTGCCAAAAAAATAGGTATTTCTCTCAAGCCCGTACGGAAATTTGGTGACTATTTGGCTGGGTAAAGACATAAGTTCCCTCCTTTTTTCAAATTTGAGCGTCCCGGCCCAGGGTAGCCCGCAGGTCAAGGCGCCCCGTAAGGGCCCGGTCCATTAGTCTCGTATCCTGTCCGAGACGGCTAAGCCCAAGCTTAAAGGCCCCGCTGGTAAGGGCCGTATTTACTCCCAGGGCCAGCGGTTTCCCCAGAGTAAGGCCAAGTTCCAGGGGCAGCACCCGCCCTTCGGTCCCAAGAGGCGTCCAATCCGCCACCATCTTTTTGAGGAAAGGTATCTTTTCTTTGGGAAGCCCGGGGGAGACGAATACCAGGAAGAGGTTTCCTTGACAGCCAAAGAGGCGGGTAAAGGGGCCGCCTTCCTGTTCGGTTTTGCGCCAGAGGATGGCTTCGCGCAAAAAGGCCTCCTTGCCAGCACAGAGTCTTAGCACCTCCCTCATGCCTCTTACGCTTCCTCGGTAGCGGTAAAGTTGGGGTAAGGCCGAAAGCCAGGCCAGGAGTTCTTCTTTGGGCAGACCTTCTCCTGAAAACCCCAAGATCTTTCCCAAAAATAAGAGCTCTTCTCTTCGCCCCTGGCCTGAAAAGCCCTTTAAAAAGGCCTCTTTGGAGAAAAGGAGGCCGTCATGGATGAGGCGGAAGGCCAAAAAGAGGGGAAGGAGGAAGGCCTCGGCCCCTTCCCGGTAGGCCTCGGGGATAAAACGCAGGAGATCGTGGGCCCTGGGTACCGCAAAGACCGCCTGAAAAAGGGCTTTCTCTCCGGAAAGCTCGATTGCTACCGTGATTTCGCCTTTGAAGCGAGGAATCTTGGCTACGAATCCCTTTTTCTCCCCCTGGGGGAAGATGAGGCGCAAATTGCCCCGCCCCAGAAGGAGAAGGAGACCCTCGGCGTAAGCTTCTGGAAGCCGGAAAGACACCCGGGCCCTGGCGTCCGGTGGAACCTTTGAGACCGGCTCTCCGATGAGGAGGCGGCCGTCAGGTTCGAGAAACCAGTGCCCCCCGCGCCCGGGCAGGAAAAGGGCCTGGGGCAGGGGCCTGGTAAGGGGAAGTTTCTTCCTCCCCCGGCTGACGTTTTCTCCGTCGAACCAGTAAAGGAACCCCGCGGCCTTAAGGGCCTTGTACCGAGACGGGACCTTGACCCGGGTAACCAGGCGGCCTGAGAAGGTGTAGACCAGGACCCGGTGCCGGGCCGTAAGGACGTAGAGACGCTTCCGTCTTACCGTAGCCGAAAGGATCGCCTCGTGAGGCCCCGGGAAGTGGCCAAGTTCCCTTAGCCGGGGAAAAGAAAGGAGCCTTATCCTTTCCCGCCCCACCAGAAAGAGTCCGCCGGGAAAGGCCGCCAGGGCCTCGGCCCGGGTGCTAAAGAGTTTCTGTCTTTCCTCTCCCAGCAAAAAGAGTCTCCGGTCCCTTAAAAGCACCAGCAGCTGGTCACAGGGCGTCCTTTCCGCGGTAAGGATTGCTCCCTCCAGAGGAAGCTTTCTCAGGAAGTGTAAGGCCAGCTGTTTTTCCCTTTTGAGACGGAGGCCCTCTTCTGTGAGCTCAAGGTTTTCCGGGATTTCGAAGTCTTTGGTCTCTTTAAAGAACACTTTTAAAGACACGGGCTTTCCTCCTTTTCTTCAAGCAAGAGAGAAAGCTCAAAGAGTTTTAGGAAGCGTCCCTCTCCGGGAAGGACCTTTTCGCCGTCAAACTTTCCCGGGGCATGGACCGCCACCGAAACCCCTGCGACGCCGTCTACTCCGGCCGTCTTTTCGAGACAGGCGTAAATCTCTGAAAGATAAAGGGGCCTTCCCGGAGGGTAGCCCTGGCCCTCGAGGCCCTCCAGGGGGGAGAGGTAGGCGGAAAGATTCTCTTTCAGGGCCTTTTGGAGTGCCTCAGCCTGGTAACCCGGGAGGGGATAGAGTCTTACGTTGAGGGAAAAGAGGGTTTCTTGCGGGGGCTTGAGGACGACCTCCAGGGTTAAGGGGCGTAGGCCTTCGGCTT